>CAMDCC010000298.1 GCA_945889545.1 Bifidobacterium breve
GGCGACCCGTCACTGCTCGCGAGACGCCTCGCGCTACGCGGCGATGATGTCGAGCTCGATCGTCGACCGGTTCTTCTTGGCGCAGTCGAAGGTGCCCTTCTTCTTCGGGTAGATCCGCACGAACTCGCCGTTCTTGATCTGGTTCAACATGAAGCACGAGTTGCTGATCCGGCCACCTACATCGGTCGGCGAGATCATCCCGTCGGCATCGAACGCGTGGATGCCCTCAGCTGCCTCCAGCAGCGCTACGCGCGTCAGCGCGTTGTTGTCGCCGTTGGTTGCCGCCTCGACCGCCTCCGTAAAGAACAGTCCAGCGGCGAACGCCTGGATGGCGAAGCCATCAGGGGAGTCGGTGTACTTCAGGAAGTTGCGCAGCATCTTGTTCTGCTTGGCTTCCGAGTTCTTGCCGAGGAACGGCAGGAACGGGATGTACACATACTGGCCCTCGACGATGTCGACGTTCTCCGGGGCGAGCAGACGCTCGTCGTAGCACTGGAGCGAGCAGTCCCAGATCTCCACGCCGGCCACACCCTGGCTCGCGGCCTCGGTGCGCATCTTCACCGTGCTGTCGAAGGCGAGACCGCTCTTGGCGTACGTGGCCCCGGAGTCGTTGATAGCACCGGCCACCGAGGTGTACGCGCTCTGCACCGCGAGCGCCGAGATATCTTGCGACTCAACGATCTCGATGCCCTTCGTGGCCTGCGCCTCGAAGATCGGCACCTGCGAGTTCTTGGCCGACGCACTGTCGGCCGGGTAGATGAAGAAGCCCTTCTGCTTTCCGAACTTCTTCACGTAATAGTTCGTGGGGCCGGTGTTCGCGATGTACGTCTGCGGATGCGCGTCCTTGGTGTCGCATTGAAGCGCTCCGGGGTTCACGCCGAACGTGACACCAGAGCACACCTCGTTGGGCTCCGTAGTCGTGACCGCAAAGTCGGGCAGACCGGTAACTTCGCCCGCGGCGTCGGTGCACTGGCTGACGTCGTCGAAGTTCTGGAGGAGGAGCACGCCCGTGCCAACCAGGGCAAAGCTGCTCTGACAAGCCTCGCGGAAGGCGGCTCGCGCCGCGTCACCGCTCAACTTGGAGTCGACGTGCTCGACCACGATCTCGCGGCCGGCGACGCAGGTGTTCTTCGGCTTGCAGCTGTTGTTGATGTACTCAGCCCAGCCGTCAACACCGTTGTGACTGCCCTGGAAGAGACCCGGGAAGCCCGGCACTTCGATGGCCGCGACCACGGTGATCGTGATCGTGTCTTCGGTCACGCCGATCTCGGAGGCTTCGAGCGGCGCGTCGCCACTCTGCGCACCTGCGATCGGTGCGACCAGTGCCATCACCAGCACCGCGGCGGTCGCGATCACTACCGAGCGGAATCGACTCACGTGTACCCCCCTTTGCGACTCGCCGCCCGTGTCGGGCGGAGCCTCTTGGCGGCGCATTCTTCTCGGAAATGGAACGCGTTGCAATAGCGCCCCGGACGTCCGGCGTGGTTGGCATGGCGAGCCCGGCTCATGTGAGCTCCTCGACGGCCGATCCGAGGTCCTCGACCGTCCACCGCCCGTCTTGCTGCACAGCATGGTCGTCGTGCCACCCATCGAAGCGACGGACCTCGCCGCCCCGGACGAGGAACACCTTGCCGGTCGTCGGGCAGGCGGCGCTCGCGAGCCACGCCACCATCGGCGACACGTTGGCTGGGTGATACATGTCGAAGTCGGTGGGGTCAGCAGGCGCTCGCACCATGTCGGCAATGCCGGCGACATCCTCGGTCATGCGGGTCCGGGCCACCGGCACGATGGCGTTCACCCTCACGCCGTAGCGCGAGAGCTCGTCGGCAAGGATCACCGTGAGTGCGGCGATCCCGGCCTTGGCCGCGCCGTAGTTGCTCTGACCGACGGCGCCGCGCAACCCTGACGTTGACGAGACGTTCACGACCGAGGCCTGCGGGTGCTCCCCCGCCTTCGACTGGTCACGCCAGATCCCCGCAGCGGTGTGAGTCATGCAGAAGTGCGTGCGGAGGTGGCCGCGGATCACGGAGTCCCACTCGTCCTCGGTCATGTTGACGAACATCCGGTCGCGCAGGATGCCGGCGTTGTTCACCAACACGTCGAGGTGACCCCACGTGTCGATCGCCGCGCCAATTGCGGCCGCGGCCCCGTCCATCGTGGCGACGTCGTGGGCACTGACCACGGCCTCACCGCCCGCCGCACGGATCTCATCGACGACCGCGGCCGCGAGCGCCGGATCGCTCCCAGTGCCGTCGGCTTCGCCGCCGGTGTCGTTCACGACGACGCGTGCACCCTCGGCGGCAAAGAGCAGCGCGTGCTCACGCCCCATCCCCCGCCCAGCCCCGGTGATCACGGCCACCCTGCCGTCCAACGCGCCCATCACACTCCCCCTTGCTTGCAACCGAGCCTAGGGTTTTCCCTGTGACAGATATCCGCGCCATTCGAAGCGCGCCCGCGATGCCGGGGGAGCTCACCGATGAGACGCCCGTCGGCACCACCATCGGTGCAGTCGAGGCGCAGGGCCCGATCCAGGTACCGGCGGCGCGGTACACGTCGCCCGAGTTCGCGGCGCTGGAGCTCGAGCGGCTCTGGCCCCATGTCTGGCAGCTCGCGTGCACCGTCGATCACGTTCGCGATCCCGGTGACTGGTACGAGTACACGTGCGGGCCACTGTCGGTGTTGATCGTCCGAGGCGACGACGGGGTGCTGCGCGGGTTCCAGAACGTGTGCCGCCATCGGGGCAACGAGCTGTGTGCAGGGTCGGGCACCGGCATGACCGAGATCCGGTGCGGCTACCACCGGTGGTGCTGGGACCTGACCGGCCGACTGCGTGAGGTGCCGTCGCGCAAGGGCTTCGGCGTGCTGCGCAATGACGACTTCCCGCTGTTCGACGTGCAGGTAGCTACGTGGGGATCGCTGGTGTTCGTGAACCTCGACCTCGACGCCGAGCCGCTCGAGGAGTTCCTCGCGCCAATCGTGGACGATGCCGCGTGGCTCCGCCCCGGGGAGTTCGCGTGTCGCGCGATCCTCACGATCCCGCTCCCGTGCAACTGGAAGACCGGCATCGATGCGTTCAGCGAGACGTACCACGTACAAGGAATCCACCGGCAGATGCTCGGCTCCACCGACGACGTGAACTCGCCCCAGGCCGACTGGGAACGTCACGGCAAGCTCGGGCAGCCCTATGGCATCCCCAGCCCTCGGTTGCGCAACGGCGCGACCGACGAGGAGATCTGGGCGTCGTTCATCGCAACCCAGGGCGCGCGCATCGGACGACCCGACCCGAACGAGCCGGGGCCGATCCCCGAGCGGCGCGACGGCGAGTCGATACGTGCGTTGCTGGCCCGCATGATCCGGGAACGGTGCTCAGCCGATGGCGTGAACCTCGACGCGTTCACCGATGAGCAGGTCGTCGACCTCCACCAGTACAACTGCTTCCCGAACATCTCGCCGGTGTTCCTGTCGGAAGCGCTCTCGATCGTGCGCACGCGCCCCGGCGCAACACCGGACGAGTGCTTCCTCGACATCATCTCGTGCTCGCGACTGCCGGCCGGCGCGTCGGACCGTGGCCCTCGCCCCGTCGACATCACGCTCGAACCCGGTCAAGCCGATCTCGGCGCGGTGTTCAACCAGGACATCGCCAACCTGCAGCGCGCGCAGCGTGGCCTGCACCAACCCGGCCTCACGCACCTCACGCTGTCGCGCGAGGAGCGGCGCATCGTGAGCCTGCACCGCAACCTCGAGC
>CAMDCC010000299.1 GCA_945889545.1 Bifidobacterium breve
GAGCTGGAGCACCCGACAGACGTAGCTGTCGAGCCCCTCGTCGTGCAGCACAAGCGGGATCTCATAGAGGTTGTCGGCGTCGACCGCCGAGACGATGCCTTCTTCGGGCACGTCGCACAGCTGGGAGATCTTCTCCTTCAGCCGCGTAGGGATCGGCCGGTCGGAGCGACACACGATGGCGTCGGGCTGGATGCCCCGCCCACGCAACTCGGTCACCGAGTGCTGGGTCGGCTTCGTCTTCTGCTCTCCCGATGGTCCGATGAACGGGACGAGCGTGACGTGCACGTAGAAGACGTTCTCTCGGCCGACGTCCTTGCGGAACTGTCGGATCGCTTCGAGGAACGGGAGGATCTCGATGTCGCCGACCGTGCCACCGACCTCGGTGATCACCACGTCGACGTCGTCGTCGGCCAACCGCAGGATGCGCTCTTTGATCTCGTCGGTGATGTGCGGGATCACCTGCACCGTCTGCCCGAGGTACGCGCCGCGCCGTTCCTTCGCGAGCACCTCTTGATAGATGGAGCCGGTGGTCGCGTTGGACTTCTTCGACAGCGGCACGTCGACGAAGCGCTCGTAATGACCGAGGTCGAGGTCGGTCTCGCCGCCGTCGTCGGTGACGAAAACCTCGCCGTGCTGGAAGGGGTTCATCGTGCCGGGGTCGACGTTGATGTACGGGTCGAGCTTTTGCATCGTGACCCGCAGACCGCGGCATTTGAGGAGTCGTCCGAGCGACGATGCCGTCAGTCCCTTCCCGAGACTGGATGCCACACCACCGGTGACGAAAATGTGTTTAGCCACGGGAAAGCAACATACCAGCAGCACCCACGCGCGCCGGTGATCGTGCGGACCCCCGTGTTCTCGGCACGTTCAAGGACACATGGACGCCTTCAACGTGCCGAGAATCCGCCAGGCAGCTGGCAGCGTTAGCCGGTGCGGCGCTCCGGACGTTGGCCGAGGCGGTCGAGCCAGCGCAGCGGTGGCACCCGCTCGATGATCGTGCTGAACGACCAGATCTCGGCGGCGAGGTTGGCGACGATCAGCAGGCCCAGCGCGGTCAAGCGAGACACCTCGCCTCGGCCAAGCACGACGCCCAGGCCGAGCGTCGCCCCGATCACGTTCGCTCCGGTGTCGCCGAGCATCAGTCGCTCACGGAGATCGTCGCCCAGCAGCCCGAATGCGGCGCCCATCACCGGGGCGATGGCAAGGCCCACCGGTCCGGTGCCGAGCAGGATCGCCAGCGGCACGTACGTGACGACGGCGGCCTTCAGCGCGCGGCCCGGTGCTCGGTCGAGCAGGTTGAACAGGTTGGCTGCGAGCGCGATGAGCACGGCGTCGACGATCAGGCGCCGGCCGGTTGCGAACCCGGGCGTCGCCACGAGCACCATCGCCACGCCGGCGCCGCCGAAGAGCTTGAGGAATCCCGTGGTGATCTCGCCGTGGAAGAGCGCGCCGACGTGGCCCTTGAAGCCCGTACGTCGGTCGTCGCCAATGAGGTCGTCGATCATGCCGAGCAACCCGAATCCGAAGACCGCGAAGAGCACCTCGCTGCGCTCGAGGGTGAGGTCGACGGTGTCGCCGACTCCAAGGGACCCGAACGCGGCCCGGCCAGCTTCGATCACGAGGACAGCGATCACGATCAGGACGCCCCCGGCCGTCGGGAGCTTGTGACCGCGATAGTTGGGGCGTTGCATCGTGGGTGCGGCGAGCATCCCCAACGCGCCGACTCGGAGGAACTGGACGGTGATCGCCCCGACCACGAGGCCGAGGACGACCTTCATCGAGTTCCCGCTCGTGATGTGATCACGGTTGCCAGAACGTCGGTGTCAACGCAGTGGCACCCTCGCCGAAGCCGTAATGCCCCACTTCACCGCGCCGGAGGTCGGCGAGCGCGAGCAAGGCAACAGCGGAACCGGACGGGAGGTCGAGATCGTCCACGGTCGCCACTTCCCCGGCAAGTGCTTCGTCGTTGCGAACGAACGCGACCAGCGACCCGCGCTCGGGCCCGTCCTCAACCGCGATGTACAGCTCCGCCGCAGCGAGGGGCAACCCGGCATCAACCGCGGTCTGCGCGGCGGGTAGGAGGATGTGCTTGGCGTCGACCGCGGCGTCGGTGCCCACGACCAGCAACACCTCCGTGCCGGGACCACCGATCTCCGCCAGCGCCACTTCCGAGCCGGCCGCCTCGAACGAGACAAAGCCCGCGTCGGCGAGGGTCGCCAGCACATCAGACGTCAGCGCGGCGCCCTGACTCAATCGATCGACGAGGGTCTGCAACCCTCGGGCCCGCAACACTGCGCGCCGGGAGTCGGTGAGATCGAGCGCTGCCGCGAGGGCATCCCGGTCGTCGGCCGATCTGAGCGTCCATTTCTCCTCGATCCAGAGGATGCCGGGCGCATCGGCGCCGGCCTGGCGGGCCAGCTCCACGATGCCCTGCATGGTTTCGGGTTCCACGCCACGGACCGCGACGACGAGCACGTTCGCATCGACGAGTCGATCGGTCACTGTGAAGGGTTCGAGGGCGCCGAGAGTCTCCTCGAGTCGCTCAGCCTCGGCTTGGAGCACGTCGTTGTCTGCTCGGCGCGCTTCGGCATTCGCCTCGACCGTATTGATCCGGTTCTGGAGGAACTCGACCGTTGGGCTATTCAGTGCGCCGGCACCAATGAGCACACCGATCCCCAACGAGAGGAAGACGGCGACGAGAGAGACGACGTGGTAGCGGAAGTTCAGCATGCGCGAGTTCGGCTATCCCGTGATGTCCAGCCAGAGGTCTCGCAGAGTGAGCCAGAACCCGTCGAGCAATGTTCGGATCGGCGGCGAGACCGCGACCACGACCGCCATCACGACGAGCGCGGATCCAATGAGCAGAAACCAGTCGAGTCGGCGCACACGTTGCTCGTACAGGCTGCTCACACCTTTGGCGTCCACAAGCGCCGGACCGAGTCGGAGTCGCGTCAAGAAGGTGGATGCCATGCCCTTGCGGCCCTTGTCGAGGAACTCGACCATCGAAGCATGTGTGCCGACCGCGACGATAAGTGACGCGCCGGCTTCCCACGCGAGCAGCATCGCTATGTCTTCGCTCGTCCCTTCGGCCACGAACTCGTGGTACTTCACGCCCCAGTCCGCGAGCGTCTCGCGACCCGGAGCGCGGCCGTCGGGATGCACGTGGTGAACGAGATCCTTGGCGGTGTTCAGCGCCTCTCTGGAGACGGAGTCGAAGTCGCCCACGATGATCTCGGGCTTGAATCCGATCTCGAGCAGTGCGTCCGCGCCACCGTCCACGCCGATGAGGATCGGGCGAAACTCCTTGATGTATGAGCGCAGCGCGGCAAGGTCGTGCTTGTAATCGTGACCGCGCACGACAACGAGCGCGTGTCGACCCTTGCACACGGTCCTGAGGGGCGGCAGCTCGAGCGGCTCGAAGTGCACCTTCGCTTCGTTCTGGATGTACTCGAGCGTGTTCGACGCGAAGCGCTCCAGCTCGGCGCCGATGGACAAGCGCGCGGTCTCCATCGCGGCCGCGACCTCCTCGACCTCGCGCACGGTTCCCTTGGCCACCAGCTCGGTGCCACGCCAGATCTCGCCACCTTCGATCCGAAGCACGTCGCCCTCACGGATCCGCGTCATCACGTCGGGACCCGTGTCGTCGACGAGGGGCACACCGGTCTCCAACAGACGCTCCGGACCCA
>CAMDCC010000300.1 GCA_945889545.1 Bifidobacterium breve
TGGGTCGGTGTCGGGATCGACGACACCGACTCGTCCCAGTTGTCGAACGTTTTGCCGGTCGGGAACCCGGCCGCGGTGCGGCGGATGTTGATCGACGACGCCCGTCTCCCGGCGAGTTCCTCGGTCAACAACGCGCGGACTGCTTCGGCCGGGTCCCAACGTTGCGCTTTCGCGGTGGCCAGGACGTCGGGTGCCTGTCGGCGCATGTGGGGCAGATGCAACTGTCGCAACAGGTCGACGACCTGATCGATCGGTGCTGTCGTGTCAGTCATGACGCAACCTCCCCGAAGTTCTCCCACGCCCGTGTGGAGGGTTGCATCGAGTGGTCCTCATCAGCGCGTCGTTGTTGGCCGGTCGGGTGCGCTGTGAGGATCGAAGCGACGTCGCCGTCGGCGAAACGTTCGAACATGGCAGCATGACCGAGCGCCCAATCGACCCGTTCGACACCGTGCAGTCGGGAGAGCTGGACCGCTTCGGCCATCTTCACTTTCACCCGTGATGTCCCGGCGGCGGCGGCCTCGATCAGCCACAGCCTGGCGCCGTCACCGAGCGCCAAGAACTCGGCCTCCGCCGGGTTCGTCGGTTTCGGTTGGCGTGCCAACGCGCCGGCAGGACGCGGCGGATAGTGGGCATCATCGATGCTCGGGTTCCCTGGTGTCGACCTGCCATGCCGGGCGACTTCGACCGCGCCCGACGCCGCGATGTGGGTGGCGACGATCTCGTCGCCGTCGACACGGACCCACACGACTTGCTCGGCGAGGGTGTGCGGAACCGAATAGGTGACACCACCAAACGAGATCGTCGATGTCCACGACACCTTGCGGGTCTGACCGAACGCCGCAGTGAACGCCGCGTCAGGCAACCGATGCAACCGGGCCTGCTCCTCGAGCAACATCACATCCGGTGCCCGGCGCGTGATCCGATGCTCACGCCCGTTGACTTTCACCATGAACCCGGTGCATGCCTCGACGAGTTCACCCCACGAGGCGTAGATGTCGCGCAGGTTCGTGTCGGTCGGCACGAGATCTGCTTTCGCGATCTGAACCGTGCGCTCGACACCACCCTTGGATTCCGGGTCCGCGGGCACGCACGTCGCGACCGTGACCCCGTAGTGGTGACCGACCTGGACGATCAACGGATGCCTGACCGCGATCCCTGCCACGTGCGCCGTGGAGACGGTGCGTTCGTTGTCCGTCAACCAATACGTCGGCACACCACCAAAGGCGCGCATCGACCTGTCCAAGCAGGAGATCACCGTCGGCAACGTCTTGTCCCACACCGCGAACACCACCCGAAATCTCGACCATGCGAGCCACGCGCAGAACAGATACGTCTGGCGCCCGGCGATCTTGGGGCCGTGACCCCAGTCCCACTGCGCCCACATCCCCGGCTCGACAACCCACGGCCGATACACACGCCGCCGCCCGGCACGCCAATCCAACTTCACGACAGCGAGCGCCCGACGCACCGTGCGGCCCGAACCCTCGAACCCGAGCCCGACCAACTTGTCGAACACGACATCGCCACGAACCCGACCGTTGGAGCGTTCGACCCATTCCTCGATCTTGGGCATGAACCCATCGATCAACTTGACCCGCTCCAACGGTCTGACACCGTCGGGCAACAAGCCCCGATCGCGCATCATGACCCAATGCTCGACGGTGTGATGAGAGCAACCCGCAAGAGCTGCGGCGGCTCGATAACTGTTCGTCAACGCGAACGCTTCCAAGATTTCCATGATCCCCTCGTAAGACTTCAACAAGTTCCTTCCGGTCGACTGGGCAATGTCTGGCGACATCCAGTCGAACCGGAAGGAACACCACCGGCGCGGATGCGCGCAGCAGCAAACGACTTTCAACGAGGGCAGAACCACTGACCACCAGCGGGCAGAACTATTGGCCACCAACGGGCAGTTTCGTGACCACCTACGGGCAGGATCTCATGGCCGCCGACACGGCTGCCGGGTGGGGGTTCCCCTCTTATCTACCTACACAACCCCTTATAGGCGGGGGGTTGTGTAGGTAGCTAGCGCAGGAAGGTCACGAGCACCCCCGTATCTACCCATTGTGTACCTATTGGGTACTAGTGGGTAGATAGAGCCCCGTGGTGTGGTGGGGATTCGTAGGTCCACCAGCCGGTGAGCCATCGGCGTGATCCTTGGTGTGTTCCAGCAAGAACCCACTGAAGGAGAACACACCGATGGCTCTGTCTGAGTCTGCCCTGTCCGAACTTCTTGTCGCGCTGTCCGACCGCGATCGCGGTGTCGATTTGGTGCGCGAGCTCGCCGAGTACCTGGCCCAAGAACTGATCGAGGTCCAAGCCACCCACGAGATCGGCGCCGGCCGCTACGAGCGTTCTGGTGAGCGGGTGACCGAACGCAACGGGCACCGCCCGCGCACGCTGACCACCAAGGCCGGCGATCTGAGCCTGGCGATCCCGAAGCTGCGCAAGGGCAGCTTCTTCCCGAGCATCTTGGAACCGCGCCGGCGCATCGATCAGGCCTTGTACGCGGTCGTGATGGAGGCCTACGTGTCGGGCGTGTCGACCCGCTCGGTCGACGCGCTGGTCGAATCGATGGGCGCCGCCAACGGCATCAAGAAATCCGAGGTGTCGCGGATCTGTGCCGGGCTCGACGAACGCGTTGGCGCGTTCCGCAACCGCACGCTGGGTCACACCGAGTTCCCGTACGTGTACCTCGACGCGATCTACGTCCACGTCCGCGACGACGCCCTCGGTCAGGTCGTGTCGCGGGCGATCGTCGTGGCGACCGGGGTGACCGCCCAAGGCCAGCGTGAGGTACTCGGCGTCGATGTCGGCGACTCCGAAGCCGAGACGTTCTGGACGGCGTTCCTACGCTCGCTCAAAACCCGCGGGCTGTGCGGTGTGCGTCTGGTGATCTCCGACGCCCACGAAGGCCTCAAGGCGGCGATCCGCAAGACGTTGCAGGGCAGCTCGTGGCAGCGCTGCCGCGTCCACTTCGTGCGCAACCTGCTCGCACCGGTCCCCAAAGCACATCAAGAGATGGTCGCCGCCGCGTTCCGGTCGATCTTCACGCTGACCACCCCCGACGACGTCAAAGCCCGCTGGGACGAAGTCGCCGTGATGCTCGCCGATCGGTTCCCCAAAGCCGCCGCACTCATGGACTCGGCCCGCACCGACGTCCTCGCGTTCACCGCCTTCCCACGCGAGCACTGGCGACAGATCTGGTCGAACAACCCGCTCGAACGCCTGAACAAAGAGATCCGTCGCCGCACCAACGTGGTCGGCATCTTCCCCAACGACCCCGCCGTCATCCGCCTCGTCGGCGCCGTGCTCGCCGACCAACACGACGAATGGGCCGTCGCCCGCCGCTACTTCTCCGAAGCCTCCATGGCCAAGCTCTACACCGTGCGCGATACTGACCATGCCGTCACCGCCGAGCTCGAGCCCGGCGCCTGACAGCCACCAAGGAACGCGTCACGCAATCCCCACCACTCCGCGGGACTCATACGATCAGGTCAATGTGATGCACGTGATCCGGCGTCTTCTCGATCACGTACGTCGCCGTGGGACACGCAACGAGCAGCGAGGTGCGCACCCGCTGCCAAAGATCGGCGAGCCATGCTTCGTACTCGACCTGAGGTATCACGAGTTTCGGGCCGGCAAGGGGCTGGGACTC
>CAMDCC010000301.1 GCA_945889545.1 Bifidobacterium breve
GGCGTCGGTCCAGATCTCGATCTCCTTCTGGCGCCGCTCGTCGTCGGTGATGATGCCGCGGTCGTACTGCTGCTCGATCTTCTCGGCCTCGGCCTCGAAGTGCTCGAGGAGCGCACCCTTGGACTTCGGCGTCTTCACGTCGGCCATCGAGATGGTGAGTCCGGCGCGCGTCGAGAACTCGAAGCCGAGCTCTTTCAGCTTGTCGAGGCTCGTGGCCACCTCAGCCCGCGAGTAGCGCTCGACAAGCTCGCCGACGATGGCGGTGAGCTCGCGCTTCTTGAGGCCGGTGCCGCTCGCAGTCGGGAACGCGAACGGGAAGTCGGGCGGGAACGCCTCGTTGAAGAGGAGCCGGCCGAGGGTGCTCTCGACCAGAACCTTCCCTGTCGGTTCACTCCGCGTCACTCCATCGGGAGCACCGGCCACGGCGCCGCTGCGCGAACTGCTGTGCCCGTTGCCCTCAGTGCGCTTGATGATCGGGCTCTCTGGATGCTTGTCGCTGCGCTCGGGGAACGCCTCGACCGCGAACCGGGTCACCGGCATGCGCACCTTGATGCGCGCGTGGAGATCGATGCCGTCGGTGGACTCGCCCTCTTCCGGGACGAGGCGCTGGTCGTAGGCGAGTACGGCCTCGTCGAGCGACGCGAACACGCGACCTTCGCCGGCCGGAGGCGGATCCGTCACCACCTCGGTGAGGTAGTAGCAGCCGATGATCATGTCCTGGCTGGGCACCGCGATCGGGCGACCGTGCGCCGGCGACAGGATGTTGTGCGCCGAGAGCATGAGGATGCGTGCCTCGGCCTGCGCCTCCGACGACAGCGGGAGGTGCACGGCCATCTGGTCACCGTCGAAGTCGGCGTTGAACGCCGAGCAGACGAGCGGGTGGATCTGGATCGCCTTGCCCTCGACGAGCACCGGTTCGAACGCCTGGATGCCGAGACGGTGAAGCGTTGGCGCCCGGTTCAGGAAGACCGGGTGCTCCTTGATGACCTCTTCGAGCACGTCCCACACCTGCGGACGCGCGCGCTCGACCATGCGCTTGGCCGACTTGATGTTCTGCGCGAACTCGAGGTCGACGAGGCGCTTCATGACGAAGGGCTTGAAGAGCTCGAGGGCCATCTGCTTCGGAAGACCACACTGCTGGAGCTTGAGCTGCGGGCCGACGACGATGACCGAACGTCCGGAGTAGTCGACGCGCTTGCCGAGCAGGTTCTGACGGAACCGGCCCTGCTTGCCCTTGAGCATGTCGGAGAGCGACTTCAACGCACGGTTCCCAGGGCCCGTGACCGGACGCCCACGGCGACCGTTGTCGAACAGCGCGTCGACGGCCTCCTGGAGCATGCGCTTCTCGTTGTTGATGATGATCTCGGGCGCGCCGAGGTCGAGGAGGCGCTTCAATCGGTTGTTGCGGTTGATCACCCGGCGGTACAGGTCGTTGAGGTCGGAGGTGGCGAAGCGGCCACCGTCGAGCTGCACCATCGGGCGCAGGTCGGGCGGAATCACCGGCACGGCGTCGAGCACCATCCCCATCGGGGAGTTGATCGTGCGGCCGTGCTGGTCGAGCCGGTTGAACGCCGAGGTGACCTTCAAGCGCTTGATCGCCTTCGCCTTTCGCTGACCCTTGGCGGTGGCGATGACTTCCTTGAGGTTGGTCTCTTCGTCGGGCATCTCGAGGCGCGAGATGAGGTCCTTGACGGCCTCGGCGCCCATGTTCCCGGTGAAGTACTCCTCGTAGCGGTCGCGCAGCTCACGCCACACCCGCTCGTCGTCGACGATCTGCTTCGGCGCGAGCTTCTCGAACGTCTTCCAGACCGTTGCGAGATGGTCGATCTCCGCGGCGGCGCGGTCGTTGATCTCCTCGAAGTCCTTGGCGCGGGCCTTCTCGGCGCGCTCGAGGTCGGCCTTGCGAGCCGTTCCACTGGGCGCGGCCTTCTCGAGCTCGGCCAGCTCCTTCTCGAACTCCTGGTCGCGCGCCGCGAGGCGCGTGTCGCGCTCCTTCTCGAGGTCGCCCATCTCGGCTTTGATGTCGGCCTCGAGCTCGCCTTGGTCCTTGTGGCGCCGGTCGACGTCGACCCACGTGATCAGGTGCGCGGCGAAGTAGATGACCTTCTCGAGCGTCTTCGGTGCGATGTCGAGCAGGTAGCCGAGTCGGCTCGGAACTCCCTTGAAGTACCAGATGTGTGTGACGGGCGCGGCGAGCTCGATGTGGCCCATGCGCTCACGGCGCACCTTGGAGCGCGTGACTTCGACGCCACAGCGCTCACAGATGATGCCCTTGAACCGGACGCGCTTGTACTTGCCGCAGTAGCACTCCCAGTCCTTGGTGGGCCCGAAGATCTTCTCGCAGAACAAGCCATCCTTCTCGGGCTTGAGCGTGCGGTAGTTGATCGTCTCGGGCTTCTTCACCTCACCGTTCGACCACATGCGGATCTGCTCCGCCGTAGCGAGCGCGATGGAAAGCCGTGCAGAGTCGTTGACGTCATGCATGAGGGTTAGAACCTCGCCTTTTCTCTGGCGCGGGCGGCGTCTTCTTCATCGGTGCCACGCTCCGGTCTCGACAAGTCGATACCGAGCGCTTCGGTGGTGCGGAAGGCGTCTTCGTCGAGCTCACGAATCTCGACTTCCTGGCCGTCCTCGTTCATCACGCGGACGTTCAGGCAGAGCGCCTGCATCTCCTTGATGAGCACCTTGAAGCTCTCGGGGATGCCGGGCTCGGGGATGTTCTCGCCCTTGACGATCGCCTCGTAGACCTTCACGCGGCCGAGCACGTCGTCGGACTTGATGGTGAGGATCTCCTGGAGCGCGTACGCGGCGCCGTATGCCTCGAGCGCCCACACCTCCATCTCACCGAAGCGCTGGCCGCCGAACTGCGCCTTCCCACCCAGCGGCTGCTGGGTGATCATCGAGTACGGGCCAGTGGAACGGGCGTGGATCTTGTCGTCGACAAGGTGGGCAAGCTTCAGGATGTAGACGAAGCCCACGGTGACGGGACGGTCATAGCTTGCACCGGTACGGCCGTCGAAGAGCACGGCCTTTCCGTCGTTCGCGATGAGGCGCGAGCCGTCCTCGCCGTCGGGGTGGAGCTTCTCGAACAGCTCCTGGATCGTGCCGGTGACGCCGCCCTGGTCGGTCTCGTCCCAGTGCGCGCCGTCGAACACGGGCGTGGACACCCACACCGACGGCTCGGTCTGCGGCCGCGTCTTGGTGTCGACGCGTGGGCCGAGGCGCTGGCCTTCCCAGCCATGACGGGCGGCGTAGCCGAGGTGTGCTTCGAGCACTTGGCCCACGTTCATACGGGAGGGGACGCCGAGTGGGTTGAGGACGATGTCGACGGGGGTTCCGTCAGCCATGAACGGCATGTCCTCGACCGGGAGGATCTTGGCGATGACGCCCTTGTTGCCGTGGCGCCCGGCGAGCTTGTCGCCCTCGCTGATCTTGCGCTTCTGGCCCACGTACACGCGCACGAGCTGGTTCACGCCCGGCGGGAGCTCGTGGCCGTCTTCACGCGAGAACTTGCGGACGTCGATGACCTTGCCCTCTTCGCCGTGGGGCACCTTGAGGGAGGTGTCGCGAACCTCGCGGGCCTTCTCACCGAAGATGGCTCGCAGGAGCCGCTCCTCGGGGGTCAGCTCGGTCTCGCCCTGGGGGGTGACCTTGCCG
>CAMDCC010000302.1 GCA_945889545.1 Bifidobacterium breve
ACAAGATCTACGAGGCGCGGAGCAAGGCCGAGCGACATCTCGTCGGCCACGAGCAGCTTCGGCGGCGCCGCGAGCACACGTGCCAGCGCCAACATCTGCTGTTCACCACCCGACAACGTGCCCGCTTGCTGGCGACGTCGCTCGGCCAGCACAGGAAATAGCTCAAGCGCGCGGTCAACCGCAGCGACGCGGTCCGAGCGCGGCACCGCGTAACGCAGGAGTACGCGCAGGTTGTCGATGACGGAGAGGTGCGGGAAGATCGCTCGCTCCTCCGGCACGTACGCGACTCCGAGTCGACTGATCTTGGCCGCCGAGCTCCCAGCGACGTCGTGTCCCGCAATGCGTACCTGACCCGCGGCGGGGGTGACCCGACCGGTGATCGCCGCCGCGAGCGATGTCTTGCCGGCACCGTTGGGTCCGAGCACTGCGACGACCTGCCCCGCGGCGACCTCGAGGTCGATTCCGAACACGGCTCGGGCCTCGCCGTAGCGGACCTCGAGCCCCTCTACCGCCAGGACCGGCGCCAGGACCGGCGCCAGGACCGGCGCCAGGACTGGTGTGGTGTCGTCGCTCATGACGCGCCCGAGTCTGCACCCGAGTCGGCAGTCGAGCCGAGGTACGCCGCCTGTACCTCGGCGCTCGATCGGATGTCTGACGGCGGACCCTGTGCGATCACCTTCCCGAAGTCGAGCACGGTGATGGCCTCCGAGATCTCGAGCACGAGCTCCACATCGTGTTCGACCACGACGAACGCAACACCTCGGTCGTCGCGAGCGCTGCGCAGCGCGGCCGCAACCTGCGCGGTCTCGTGCACGTCGAGACCGGAAGTGGGCTCGTCGAGCAGCACGATGCGGGGCTCGGTGGCGAGTGCCCGACCGATCTCGACGATCCGGCCGGTCCCAAGGGGGAGCAGTACGACGGGTTGCTGGGCGACCCCATCGAGACCCAGAAGCTCGAGGATGCTGTCGACCGCTTCGTCTTCGCCCGCCGACGGCCTGCCGCCGAGACCGAGCAGGTCGCGCGCGAGCGTGCGGTCGCGGCGATGGCGCACGCGGTGTGCGACAACGAGGTGTTCTCGCACGGTCATCTCGCCGAAGAGCTCGAGCCGTTGGAAGGTGCGAGCCAGCCCGAGCCGAGTGCGCTTCTGCGGGCTCATGCTCGTGATGTCGACGTCGCCGAGGGAGACCTGGCCGGCCTGCGGGCGGATCAAGCCAGACAGGATTCCGAACAACGTGGTCTTGCCGGCACCGTTGGGACCGACCAATCCGGTGATCGCCCCTTCGTTGGCAGCGAAGTCGACAGCATCCAATGCGACCACGCCACCGAACTGCACACTGACGCCGCGCGCGTCGAGGAGAGGTGTGGTCATGCCGGCACCTCCGCGGCTTCGGCTTCAGCTCGACGCGCCTCACGCTGGAGGTCGCGGAGGCGGATGCGATTCATCACGTCGAACAACACTCCGCGCGGTTGCTTGGCCAAGAAGACTGCACCGAGGCCGAACATGATCGTCGGGATGTAGTCCCATGTAGTGCCGAGATCGATCTCCTCTTTCACATCCAACGGCATGAGGACCAGGGCGATCAACGCGATCCCACCGGCGTACAAGAGGACTGTGATCGCAGCACCCTTGCGGGTGTAGATCATTCGTGATCCGACCAGTCGGGCGGTCATACCCATGATCATGAACACGACGATGATCACCAGGATGAAGCTGAGCTTGTTCGTGGGCGGCGACACCATCACGTAGAGGACGGCGGCGATGAGCGCGCCGAGGACCGAACGGATGCCCCAGGTGACGACGATCGCGAGCCAGACGATGCCGATGAGCACGTCGAAGGACGCCACGGTGGCGCGCCCGAAGCTCATCGCGTACAGCGCGCCGCCGAGGCCCGCGATGAATGAGCTCAGGCCGAAGATGATCAGCTTCGATCGCCCGACGCTGATGCCGATTGTCGATGCCGCTGCCTCGCTCGATCGCATCGCGGCGAGTACGAGGCCCGTGGTCGATCGCCGCATATTGACGATGAGCAATGCCACGACGCAGAACACGATCGCGACGAGGTAGTAGAAGTTTGTGCGGTCATTGAAGTCGATTCCGAGGAACTCGGGGCGTGGGAGCACGACACCACTGTTGAGGTTGTCGAAGTCCCGACGCTGGAACACGAGGTACTTCACAAGCTGTGAGAAGGCCAGCGTGGCCAGCGCTAGATAGAGGCCGCCGAGCCGCAGACTGATCGCGGCCACGATCAACCCAATCGGCACTGCAATGAGCGCGCCGACGACCACCGCAGCTTCCACCGACCACCCGGCATCCGTCGCCAGCTTGGCGGCTGCGAACGCACCGATGCCCGCGAGTGTCATCTGCGCGAGTGAAAGCATCCCGCCCTCGCCTGTCACCACGGTGAACGTGAGGAAGAGGATGGCCAGAGCGATCCCCTGAGCCACGACACCGATCCAGAAGTCGGTGAGTCCCGGCCACCACGGCACGGAGAGCAAGAAGAGAGCAACGGCGACCGGGCCGAGCGCGTACTTCCATCCAGTGATGCGCGCGACCGGTGCGATCTCCTCTTCGGCGGGGCCGGCCCGGAGATCGTCCTCGAAATGCTCGCGCCGCAAGCCCTGGTACGCGAGCAAGAACATGAGCATCACGATGAACGGCAGGCTGGACTTGAATCCGGTGCGGATCGTCTCGGAGAAGGTGGACGTGAACGACGAGAACCACTCCGGGATGTACTTCTCGGACAGCCCTTGAAGAACGCCGATCAACAAGGCCCCAGCGAACGCCAGCGGCAGACTGCGCAATCGCCCGACCACGACCGCGGCGAATGACACCACGAGCAGCAGGGTGAACTGAACCTCGGCGAGGCCAGCAATGGGGCTGAGCAGCACCCCGGCGAACGCCGCGAGGCCGCAGCCGAGCATCCAGGAGATGGCGCTGATCGCAGACGGGTTGATCCCAGAGAGGGCTGCGACGCGGGGCGAGTCGACCGCGGCGCGGGTGGCAAGTCCGAACGGTGTGAAGCGCATCATGAACCCGAAGACCGCGGCCACGAGCGCCGCGCCGATGATCACACTGGCTTGGTTCCAGTTGACGTTCACTCCGAGGAAGCCGAACTCGCCAGGGGGGCTGCCGCCGAAGCCGGGGGGGAGCACCTCCCCGCCGGCAACCTCGGTCCCGTAGATCATCTTGGCGAGCGCAGGGATCGCGACCCACAGACCCACCGTCGACACGAAGCGAACGACCGGCGGCGCCGCGGTGAGTCGGTGAAACACCATGCGGAAGAGCAGGAGGCCGAGGAGTGGGCCGATCACGAAGATGCACGCGATCGCCGCGAGCACAACCGGCCATCCTTTGAACTCGGTCAGCCAGTAGTAGGTGACGGCGGCGAAGAACGCGATCGCGCCGTGCGCGAAGTTGAAGACTCGAGACGCATTGTAGGTGAGGACGAGGCCGAGCACTGAGACGGCATAGATGCTGCCCAGTACCAACCCCGAGAGGATGAACGGACCCATTCGCCCTTTCTGCTCTGCAGGCTGGGCCGGGTCACGAGGTGACCCGGCCCAGACGAGCGATCAGTTCGAGAGGACTCAGCCCTTCGCCACCTCAGACTTCTTCAGCTTCCTGACCTTGCCGCCGTC
>CAMDCC010000303.1 GCA_945889545.1 Bifidobacterium breve
ACCCCCGCCGGATGATCGAGAGCAGCTTGCGGCCCTCATCGTTCGTCAGATCACGAACCTGTACCCGTTCAGCCATCCACCAAGTCTGCGCGACCCCGATCACGAAGTGGTGGACGCGACCCCCCGAACATTGCCGGTCACGGCACTAGATCAGGGCGCGACCGCGGCGGTCGTCGTCGACGTGGTTGACGTTGCCGTCGACGCAGGTGTCTCGGTGATCGTCACCTTTGTGATGCGAACCTTGGTGGTGAGTGGTCCGTCACCCTCTGGGGGTGCAAACCCTTCGATTGTCTGCGCAACGTCAAGCCCCGACGTCACGATCCCGATGATGCCGTACTCGGCCGGCAGCGTCGTGATGTTCTCGCCGGTGCCGATGAACCATTGCGAACCGGCTGTTCCCGGTGCGTCGGCGCCGCCCTTCGCCCAGGCGACGGAGCCGATCACGTAGCTGTTCGGCAGCTCGGCGGCGACCGAGTATCCCGGTCCGCCGATCCCGTCGCTCTTCGGGCTGCCGGCTTGGATGACGAAGTCGGTGGCTGCTCGGGAGAAGAGCAGTCCGTCGTAGAACTTCTTGCGGGCGAGGTACACGAAGTTGTTCACCGACGTTGGCGCATTCGCGGCATCGAGGGCGATGACGATGGTCCCCTTGGTGGTCTCGATCGTCGCCGTATAGGTGGCGGTGGGATCGATCGTCATGGGCGGGGGCGACACCTTCTTCGTCTTCTTGTCGTTGTCATCGCCCGAGAGGCTCATGAACGCAATGACCGCGATCACCGGAATGGCGATGATGGCGAGCGTGCGGACGGTCTTGAACGCACGGCGCCGCTTCTCGAGGGCCTCCAAGTACTGGCGACGAGCCTCGCGGTTCTCCCGCTGACGATCACGCTTCGACTGCTTCGACACGAGACGGGAGTCTAGGAGGGGTGGAATCGTGCGGGGTCGCGGCGGGACCCCCCGGTACCATCGATGCCGTGAGCCTCGTCGTGCAGAAGTACGGCGGCACGTCTGTGGCCGACCCCGATCGGATCAAGGCTGTCGCCGATCACATCGTCGCGACGCGGCGAAATGGCTACGACGTGGTCGTGGTGGTCTCGGCCATGGGCAAGACGACCGATGAGCTCGAAGCGCTTGCCCACGAGGTCTCGGCCATGCCCTCGCCCCGTGAGATGGACATGCTCCTCACGTCGGGGGAGCGGATCTCGATTGCGCTGCTCTGCATGGCGATCATCGACCGGGGAGAACACGCCGTGAGCTTCACGGGCTCCCAGGCCGGGATTGTCACCGACACCACGCACCGCAAAGCCAAGATCGTCGACGTTCGGGCCGATCGGCTCCGTGACGCCGTGAACGAGGGTGCGGTCGCGGTCGTGGCCGGGTTCCAGGGTGTGTCGACGGCGTTCGACGTGACCACGCTCGGCCGGGGTGGTTCCGACACCACGGCGGTCGCGCTCGCTGCTGCGCTCGGCGCCGAAGCGTGTGAGATCTACACCGACGTCGCCGGTGTGTTCACTGCCGATCCGCGCATCGTGCCGGGCGCGCGTCGGCTCGAAAGATTGTCGTACGAGGAGATGCTTGATCTCGCCGCTACGGGCTCGCGGGTCTTGGCGTTGCGGTCGGTCGAGTACGCGCGGAACCACAAGGTTCCCGTGCATGTGCGCTCGAGCTTCACCTGGGAGCCGGGCACGTGGATTGTTGAGGAGGAACCGGCGATGGAGCAGGCGATCATCTCGGGGGTCACGGACGACACGTCCGAGGCCAAGATCACGTTGGAGCAGGTGCCCGACCGTCCGGGCGTCGCCGCGCAAGTGTTCCGCGCGCTCGCCGACGAGGCGATCAACGTCGACATGATCGTGCAGAACGTGTCGACGGCCGGTCACACCGACATCTCGTTCACGTTGCCGAAGGAAGACCTGAGTCGAGCGCGCAAGGTGATGGAGCAACTCAAGGTTGACGTTGACGCGACGGGCTTCACCTCCGACGAGCACATCGGGCGTGTCTCGTTGGTCGGCGCAGGCATGAAGACGCATCCGGGTGTGGCGGCGACGATGTTCGAGGTGCTCGCCCGCGAGTCGGTGAACATCGAGATGATCTCCACGTCGTCGATCCGGATCTCGTGTGTGGTCCAGGAAGCCGACGTGGTGAAGGCTGTGCGCGCGCTGCACGACGCGTTCGAGCTGGAGAAGGCCTGATGGGCGTGGGGATGCGCGTTGGGTTGGTAGGCGCAACCGGCGTGGTTGGCAGCGAGATGCTGCGCGTGCTCGAGGAGCGGGCCTTCCCGATCACCGAGCTGCGGGCGTACGCGTCACCCCGATCCGAGGGTCGGCGACTCCCGTTCGGTGCGAGCGAGGTCACGTGCCAGGTGCTGGGCGACGGGTGCTTCGACGGTCTCGACTTGGTGATCGTCGACGTCGACGACCCGCTCGCGCTCGAGTGGGCACCGCGAGCCGTCGCGGCCGGCGCCAAGGTCGTCGACAACTCGGCCGCGTTCCGCATGGACCCCGACGTTCCACTCGTCGTGGCCGAGGTCAACCCCGAGGATGTGCGCGAGCTGCCGAAGGGCATCGTGTCGTGTCCGAACTGCACGACGATGGTTCTGGTGACGGCGCTCGCACCACTGCACCGCGCCGCGGGTATCGAGCGCATGGTGATCTCCACGTACCAGTCGGTGTCGGGCGCGGGTCAGCCGGGTGTCGACGAGCTCGCCGGTCAGTGGACGAAGGGTGCCGGGCGCGAGGAAGTGCTCAGCCGCGCCGGCGCGACTCCCGGCGCGATCGAGCCGGGTGAGGTGTGGCACAAGCCGATCGCGGGCAACGTGATCCCGCTCGCGGGTTCACTCGATGTGAACGGCCGCACGTCGGAGGAGCGCAAGCTCCGCGACGAGAGCCGCAAGATCCTGCACGCACCGGATCTCCGCGTGTCGGGTACGTGCGTGCGCGTGCCCGTCTACGTAGGCCATGCAATGTCGGCGAACGTGCAGTTCCAGCGGTCGATCTCGCGCGCCGAAGCCGCGGAGATCCTCGCCAATGCGCCGGGCGTCTCGCTCTTCGAAGGCATCGACGGCGCGCCTACTCCGCTCGAGAGTGCGGGCATCGACCCCGTGCTCGTCGGCCGCATCAGGGAAGACGAGAGCCAAGCAAACACGCTCGACCTCTGGGTCACCGGCGACAACCTCCGCAAGGGCGCCGCCCTCAACGCCGTCCAGCTCGCGGAGCTGCTGCTCGAGTGAGTACGCGTCGTCCTGGTGCGACGTTGGAGATCACTGGTCGGGCTGCCGGGACTTGAACCCGGGACCTCTTCGTCCCGAACGAAGCGCGCTACCAAACTGCGCCACAGCCCGTTGGGGAAGACCGAGTGTAGTCGTGGCCTCTCAGCGTGTTCCCTGAGCACTCACTGCGCGCACCCCCATCGAGCAAGTGACGCTGCGCCGTCATATTTACAACGGAGCGTCACTTGCTGGGAGGAAAGACGGGTCAGGCGGGGGCGTGCTCGGCGATCACTCGTTCTGCAGTGCGGCGCAGGGTGGCGGCGTCGATGGGCTTGACGAGCTCGGCGTCGACGTCGGCGCGCTTGGCGAGGAAGCGATCGGCTTCGCGATCGAGCAACAAGAGGATGGGCACCGTGGGC
>CAMDCC010000304.1 GCA_945889545.1 Bifidobacterium breve
CAATGGCGTACCAGTCATCCCCAATACGAACGATGGCGATGCGATGCCCGTCCACGTCCACGCGGCGCGCCGAGCCTGGCTTCACCTGCTTCGTCTTCAACACCGCGACTTCAGCCATCCCGACCGCCCTTTTGTGCGCTCCGGTGCTCGATCTTCTCGATCACGGTGCGCCGCAGCGGCTCAACCAGCGACGGCACCGGCAGACGGTGGAACACGTCATCAAAGAACCCGAGCACGATGAGGCGCTCGGCCTCGGCCGGCGGGATGCCTCGGCTCTCGAGGTAATACAGCTGGTCATCGTCGATCGGGCCGACGGCACTCGCGTGTGAGCACTTCACGTCGTTGGCTTCGATCACAAGGTTGGGGATGGATTCGGCGGCCGCACCCTCGGTGAGCACCAGGTTCCGGTTGGTCTGGCTCGCGACCGCTTTCTGCGCCGACTTCCGAAGCCGCACCAGTCCTGAGTACACCGAACGGGCGCGGTCCTCCACCGCGCCCTTGAACAACAGGTCGCTGCGCGTGCGCGGCGCGTCGTGGTCTTGCAACGTGCGGAAGTCGAGCATCTGCTCGCCGTCACCGAAGTACACCGCAAGGAGGTCGCTCTCCGACGCCTCGCCAGCCAGCAGCGACTCGCTGCGCAGCCGGGCGTAGTCCCCACCGAGCGCAACGGCCGACGACCGCAATGTGGCCTCGCGCCCGAGGTGCGCGCGCTGCAGGGCGATCTGCCAGGTGCGCGGACCGTGCTCCTGGAGCGACAGGTAACGAAGATGAGCGCGGTCGCCGACGAGCAGCTCGACGACTGCGTCGACGAGGTGATCGTGGTCGGGTGATCCGTACCGCTCGACGACGGTGGCCTCGGCCCCCTCTTCGAGCACCACAAGCGTGTGCGGGAAAGAAGCGCAGCCGTCGCCCTCTGACCAGTGGAGCACCACGATCGGCCGCTCGACCACCACACCCGCGGGGATCTTCAGGAACGCGCCACCGGCGAGGAAGGCGTCGTGCAGCACCGTGAAGGCGTCGGGGGATGCGTCGGAACAGGTGCCGAGCGTGTCGCGCACGGCGTCTGCATCGCACATGGCGAGATCACAGATCGTGACACCCTTGGCAACGAGTGCCTCGTCGAGCTCGTGGTGCACGACTCGGCCGTCACGCACGACGACCAGCGCAGCGCGCTCACCGGTTTCCGCCGCGAGCGGTCCACCGCCAGGAGCGCGTTCGGTGCCGGCCACGCCGAGCGAGTCGTCGCCAAGGGGGCGGTACTTGTCGAGATCGAGCTCGTCGACGCGGCTGTAACGCCAGATCTCCTCAGCCGGTGTTGGCCAAGCGACGGAGCTCAGCGCTTCTGCAGCACGAACCCTGCGTTCCACAAGCCACTCGGGTCCCCCGAGGGCCCGTGCGGCATCAACGGTGAACGCATTGCTCATGGTCGCGGGCGGTCTTCGCCCCGTCGGAAGCGCTGCTTCCGGCGGGGTTATCCGACGGACCCTTCCATGTTGAGCTCGATGAGGCGGGTGAGCTCGACCGCGTACTCCATCGGCAGCGTCTTGATGATCGGCTCGATGAAGCCGTTCACGATCATCGCAGTGGCTTGCTGCTCAGTGAGACCGCGTGACATGAGGTAGAAGATCTGGTCGTCGCCGACCTTCGAGACGGTCGCTTCGTGACCGATGCGCGCGTCCTTCTCTTCGATCTCCATGTAGGGGTACGTGTCGGAGCGGCTCTCCTCGTCGAGGATGAGCGCGTCGCAGCGCACGTGACTCTTCACGTGATGCGCGCCTTCTTCGACCCGCACGAGACCGCGGTACGTGGTTCGACCGCCATCCTTGGAGATCGACTTGGAGTCGATGATCGACGTGGTCTCGGGCGCGGCGTGCGTCATCTTGGCCCCAGCGTCCTGATGCATACCCGCGCCCGCATACGCGACCGATAGCACCTCGCCATGCGCCTTCGGCCCCGTCATCACAACCGCGGGGTACTTCATCGTGAGCTTCGAGTTGTGGACGATGAACCCCTCGGCAACGAAGTTGCCCGTGCCTGCAACCTCGATGTCATAGGTAGGGACGACGGCCGACGACGGCGGCGACACCTCGACCTTGCGGACTTCCACTACGTCAGGGAGGACAATGTTCGAACGGCCGACCGTGCGGAAGCGCTGCAACCTTGCGGGCTCGACGGTCTTCGCACGTTCGGCCATCTGATCGCTGAGGAACGAGAACAGTCGGGGGTCGAGCGGAAAGTCGAGTCGGTGGGAACCGTGCGCGGTCGACTCATAGTCAAGGATCTTGACGCGCCGTTCGCCGACGAACTCGGTGTGAATACGCGCAGGAATTCCGAGCGTCGTGAGGATCCAGGCGATCTGCTCAAGGAGGCCACGGGAGACCGACTTGATCGAGAAACTCCGCCAGGCCGAGACTACGCAGCCGTCCGAGTCGAGGCAGCCCGCGACGAACGCCAGCCTTTGGGACTCAGGAAGGGTCTCAACCCACTCCGGCACGCGCTTGGTCCGGGCCTTCCCGCGGAATCCCTCGCGCAGGAACACCTCGGCGAGGTCAACGCTGTTCCATGCGATCAAGACGCCGTCGGCGCGTCGCGTGGGCTCGATGTCGGGGGCGAGCCGATTCATTACACGCTCGAGCTTGGAGCGGGCACGATCATTCTCGGGGACCGAGAACTGCAACTTCGCCCAACGCAGGTTGTCCCCCTTTGCTCCCCTTCGCAGCTCCATCGAACCGTCACCCACGTAGAGCCCGAACAGCCACATGAGGTCGTCGTAGGTCTCGATGGCCTCGCCGGGCAGTCGGGACGGGCGAGTCCGGCGAGCCACGAAGGATTTTCCCCATTGGTTCGTCGAGTCGAACTCGGTGGTGGTCGAGGGAAACTCGATCTTGTGCGAAGCCCCGAAGTCGAGCGAGCTCCGCGGCACGATTGCGTGCGTGAGCTCGTCTGTGCGCACGTAGTCGAGGAAGTAGCGCTCCGACTTCGTTGCTCGCTCTGGCTCATACCGGTACGAGTACACGGGGTGGTTCGACGTCGCAAAGAGACTGCGAACGCCTGAACGAATCTCGTGCACGCGCTGATAGCCAGAGAAGCGCGCGGCCGTGACTTCCGCGAACACGAACGCTCCGCTATCGGGATCCCAGGACTGCACGCGATCGCCAGGACGCACGTCGGCGATCACCTTCGGACCGGAAGGCGTGATTACACGAGCGCGACTGGCGATACACCCTATGTTCCCGTCTATCCATTCGACGGTGGCTTCCGCTTCAGCCTTCGCGCGCTTGGTGACGAGGTTGTAGACGTTCGGCGACCAGTTTTGAATCGTGGTGTACCGAATACGCGCGCCAGGCTTTGCGATCAGCTCAACGACCGCGGAGTGCAGCGAGTCGGTGGAGTACACCGGCGCGGAGCAACCCTCGACGTAGTGAACGGATGCACCTTCATCGGCGATGATCAACGTGCGCTCGAACTGTCCAGCGTTCTCCGCGTTGATGCGGAAGTACGCCTGCAGCGGCATGTCGACATGCACGTTCGGCGGTACATAGATGAAAGACCCACCGGACCAGACTGACGAGTTCAGCGCGGCGAACTTGTTGTCGCCCGGAGGGATGATCGTGCCGAGGT
>CAMDCC010000305.1 GCA_945889545.1 Bifidobacterium breve
TACATCGGCCGACAACGGAACCGGGCCTGGTTCCTGCTCAGCGGCGCCGTCTACAACATCCTCCGCATCACCGCCCTGGACGCCGCAACAACCTGAACGACTGGCCCGCCGGGGCACAGCGCAACCAGACCAGCCCGCCACAGCCAGCCCGACAGACCGGCCGCTGGGCCCCACCATCACCTACCTCAACGAACCACACAGAACAGCCCCACACACCCCGACCCCAAAAATCAGCACCCTGCTAGTGGATGGGCAGGGGAGCGGGGAGCGGGCTTGGCCCCAGACGACCACGTCGAGGCCCGTCCCAGATCAATGCTGGCGGCGCCGTGCGGTGCGCCCGCAGCGCGATTCGGCGGAGCGTCTCGATGGTTCTTGGGTCGTGGTTGGCGATCGAGCGAAGGTTTCAGGACCGCGGGAGCCAGCCCGGCCCGGCCATCGTGAGCTGCACGACGCTGACCGAGCGTTCGTTGAAGGCGGCTTCGCAGTAGGCGAGGTAGAAGTCCCACATCCGTGCGAACGCTTCTCCGAACCCGAGCGCGGGAAGGCGATCGCGGTGGTCGTTGAACGCGGCGCGCCAACGACGCAAGGTTTCTGCGTAGTGCACGCCGTAGTCGTCGAGGCTTGTGAGTGACAGATCACCCGAACGGGTGGCGGCGTTGAGCATTGCGTCGGTCGATGGGAGACAACCGCCGGGGAAGATGAACTGCTTGATGAAGTCCTGCGTGGTCTTGGCCCGCTGGAAGCGCTGTGGCTCGATCACGATCGCCTGCATCCCGAGGATGCCATTGGGATGGAGTAGGCGCCGGCACGTCGAGAAGAACGTCTCATAGTCGCGCCAGTCGACCGCTTCGATCATCTCGATCGACGCCAACTTGTCGTAGCGCCCCGAAAGCTCTCGATAGTCATCCTGCAAGACCGTTACCCGGTTCGCGAGTCCGGCGCGGCGTACTCGTTCCCTCGCGTACTCGTACTGCTTGTCGGAGATCGTCGTCGTGGTGACTCGACAGCCGTAGTTTTTCGCGGCGTGCACGGCGAATCCGCCCCAGCCGGTACCGATCTCGACGACGCGATCGCGTGGCGTGAGGTCGAGACGCCGGCACAACAGATCGAGCTTGTGGGTCGACGCCTGGGCGAGGGGTGTATCCCAACACGGGAAGATCGCGGACGAGTACATCATTGTCTCGTCGAGGAACAGCTCGAAGAAGTCGTTGCCGAGGTCGTAGTGCGCCCTGATGTTGCGCCGGTCGCGCACACTGTCACTGCTTCGAAGCCGGAGCACCCGGTCCGAACGCGTGATCCGATCGATGCGGTTGCGTGCCGGATCGCTGCGCCGCACGATCCGACTGAGCAGCCGCAGCGCGCCCGGCAGGTCGTCGCTGTCCCACCAGGCGTTCATGTAGGCCTCGCCGAGGCCGGCGCTCCCACCGGTCAGCGCCTTGCGCCAAAGGCCTGGATGGCGCACCACGATGCGCGCGTCGAGGGGCGTGCGCCCGAGACCATCGGGGTTTCCACTGCCGAAGACGTATCGCCGCGCGCCGTCTTCGATCGTGATGCCGCCGCTGTCGAGGAATTTCTCCAGGAGCCACAGCACGATTGCCCGCGCCGCTCGGTCGGCCACGGTCTCGTCGGGGCGTTCACCCTCTAGGCGGCGCGCTGCGTCATTGCCTCCGTCGGGAGCCACCGTGCAGATCGACCGACGGGCCTGAGGGATGCGATCGTCCGTAAGACGGTTCAGCTGGCTCGCGCTCACGTCACGCTGCTCCTTGTCGATTGTTTCGGTCCGTGCCGCTGACGGCAGCAAGACCATTTCGACGAGTCAGCTCCTCCGCCGGGATGATGGGAGGGTGCGTCGCGAACGGTACGCGCTTAGCCCAGAGCCGCAGGGCTTGGTAGTGGATCCCGGCCGTGATGCACAAGGTCATCATGGGATGACGTATGAGGGTGCGGCGCAGCGATTGCCGGGACAGCGAGACGCGTCGCAGCGCGAGGTCTGCATCGAACAGAGGCTCGGCGGGTCGGTCCTTGGGAACGAGCACCATGCGGACCCATACCCGGTCGGCCGGCGTAGTCGCTGTGATGCGGTAGACGATGTCCATCGGCATAAACGGAGAGACATGCATCTCCTTCTCGAAGGAGTGCTCTTTACGGGGATCTCCGTCGACGTCGATCACGTACACGTTGCGTTCGCCCCACGGCGTGTTTGTCACCTCGAGCACGAGCGTGTCGACCTTCGTGCCGTGTTCGTCGAAGCAGTAGTAGATCGTGATGGGGTTGAACACATGGCCGAAGCTCCGCAGATGCGTGAGCATGCGGATCGGCCCTCGGGGCTGGCGACCGGTGCGGTTCGTGACGAGATCGCGGAGCGCGTCGTCGAGCGGGCCCGTCGCGCCGTCGAGGTAGTCGGCCCGACGGAACCACAGGAGTGCTCGCTTGTCCACGGCGGCCAGCCGACTTCCCGAAAAGACGTGTGACAGCTCGTCGAGATCGAGATAGGCGAGGAAGAGCCGTTGGCGGAACTCGTGTCCGACTGGCGCGAAGCGCCGGTGGCGGACCGTTCCCTCGTAGAGCGCGCTGTGGCTCACCGGCTCACCGGCCCACTGATGTCGATCGGGTGGTCGTCGCTCACGTCGTGCGTGAACGCCATTTCCGAACTGTCGAGGTCCACGCCGAAGTACCGGCACACGTCGAGCGCCGAGCGCACGCCGTCCTCGTGAAAGCCGTAGCCCCAGTAAGCGCCGGCAAAGAAGACGCCACCCATTCCCTGGATCTCCTGGCGCCGGGTCTGGGCTCGGATCGCGGCCGTGTCGAAGACAGGATGGCTGTAGTCGAACTCGGCGATGACGCGGGAGCGGTCGATCTCGTCGGGGCGGTTGAGCGTGACGAGGAACTGGTGGGGCGAGGCGATCGCCTGCAGTTCGTTCATCCAATATGTGACAGTGGCCGCGCCGTCGGGCTCGGGACCGACGTGGTAGTTCCAGCTGGCCCGCGCCCGGCGGACGCGTGGGAGGATCTTCTCGTCGGTATGAAGGGTGGCGGTGTTGGGCTGGTAGCGCAGCGCGCCGAGGATCTCGCGCTCGCTCGCATGCGCGTCGCCGAGGAGCCGCAGCGCCTGGTCGCTGTGGGTGGCGAGGACGGCCCGGTCGAAGTGCTGCGGGCCGTCGGCGGTCATGAGTTCGACTCCGTCGGGCCGGCGCACGACCTTGCCGACGGGTGTGCGCAGGTGGATGTGGTCGGCAAACGGTGCGATCAGCTTTTCGACGTATCGCTTCGAACCCCCGCTGACGGTGCGCCAGTTCGATGTATGGCCCACGTCGAGCAGCGAATGGTTCGCCATGAAACGGGTGTAGGTCGCCGCCGGGAACTCGAGGAAGCTGCGCGGGTCGGCCGACCAGACGGCGGCGCCGAAGGGCACGAGGAAGTCGACGAGGAAACGGCGGGAGACACCGAGTTCGGCGGTGAACTCGCCCAACGTGAGGTAGGGGTCGGTGAAGTCGGCGTGGACCAGACGCTTGGCCGCCCGGTTGAAGCGCATGATGTCGCGCAGCATGCGGTGAAACGA
>CAMDCC010000306.1 GCA_945889545.1 Bifidobacterium breve
CGTGGCGATCCTCGCCGGTGAAGAGAACATCCGCGAGGTCATCGCGTTCCCCAAGACCCAATCGGGCGGTGATCCACTCACCGGCGCGCCCACGCCGCTCGAGCCCGAACAGCTCACCGAGCTCGGCCTCACGCTGCGACCGCCGAAAACCAAATAGCCGTGTCGGGATGAGCGACCTGTTCAGCACTGCGGTCGAGGATCGACTGCGGGCACGCGCACCGCTCGCCGCGCGGCTCCGGCCGCGCTCGCTCGATGAAGTCGTCGGCCAGCAGCACCTGCTCGCGCCCGGTCGGCCGTTGCGCACGCTGATCGAAGCCGACCGATTGTCATCGGTCGTGCTGTGGGGACCGCCGGGCACCGGCAAGACGACGATCGCTCGGCTCGTCGCCGGCGAGACCGCGAAGGCGTTCGAGCCGCTCTCTGCCGTGAGCGCAGGCGTGAAAGACGTGCGCGAGGTGGCGGAACGGGCTCGGGCTCGGCTCGGGGAACACGGGCAAGGCACGATCCTCTTCCTCGACGAGGTGCACCGCTTCAATCGCACCCAACAGGACTCTCTGCTCCCGCACGTGGAGGAGGGGCTCTTGGTGCTCATCGGCGCGACCACCGAGAACCCGTTCTTCTCGCTCACGTCGCCGCTGCTCTCTCGCTCGAGCTTGTTCCGGCTTGAGCCCCTCGATCACGACGCGCTCGAGGCACTCCTCCAGCGAGCACTGGAGGACCCTCGTGGGCTCGCGGGTGAGGTTGCACTCGACGCGGATGCCCTCGCTCACCTGGTTGATCGGACCGACGGCGACGCCCGGCACGCGCTGACATCGCTCGACGTCGCCGCCGCGCTCGCGCTCGAGGCCGGTCGGGTGAGCATCACGCTGGACGACGCCGAAGCCGCGCTGGCGTTGCGGGCCATCCGATATGGCGACGACGAGCACTACGACGTGCTCTCAGCGTTCATCAAGAGCATCCGCGGCTCCGACGTCGACGCCGGGCTCTACTGGCTCGCGCGGATGCTCGAGGCGGGCGAGGACGCTCGGCTCATCGCTCGTCGGCTGGTCATCCTGGCGTCGGAAGATGTGGGGCTGGCCGACTCGAGAGGCTTGTTGGTGGCTGACTCGGCGGCCCGAGCGGTGGAGTTCGTCGGTCTGCCCGAAGCACAGCTCAACCTGGCCCATGCGGTCGTGTACTTGGCCCGCGCCCCGAAGTCGAACAGCGTGACGACGGCGCTCAGCGCGGCGTTCGCCGACGTGCGCGAGCAGCCGGCGGGCCGGGTGCCCGCGCACCTCCGCGACTCTCACTACTCCGGCGCCGCGGTGCTCGGCCACGGCGAGGGCTACCAGTACCCCCACGATGCACCCGAGGGCTGGGTCGACCAGGAGTACCGGCCCGCGGAGGTCGCGAACCGGCGCTACTGGCATCCGAGTGGGCACGGCGCCGATGTCGAGAGCGGACCCCGGCCCGCGAGTCCCGATTCCAAGCCCGGTGAGGACCCCGTTCGCAATTAGCCTGTCCTGATGCCACCGCGCACCGCCGACGAGCTGCGCAGCGCGTTCTGTGCGTTCTTCGCGGCGCGTGATCACCAAGTGGTGTCTTCCGCGAGCCTGATTCCGCACGACAAGACCTTGTTGTTCACGAATGCGGGGATGGTCCCGTTCAAGCCGTACTTCGTGGGCGATGAGACGCCGCCCTCGCGCCGCATGGCATCCGTGCAGAAGTGCGTGCGGGCGGGTGGCAAGCACAACGATCTCGAGGATGTCGGGCGGACGAACCGTCACTTCACGTTCTTCGAGATGTTGGGCAACTTCAGCTTTGGTGACTACTTCAAGACCGAGGCCATCGAGTGGGCGTGGGACCTCCTCACCAACGGCTTCAGCCTCGACCCGGCGCGGCTCTGGGTCACCGTCCACGTGTCCGACGACGAAGCGGCCGACATCTGGCGCGATCGCATCGGGCTGCCGGCAGAGCGGATCCAAAGACTCGACGAAGACAACTTCTGGCGGATGGCCGACACCGGCCCGTGCGGACCGTCCAGTGAGATCTTCTGGGATCTCGGGCCCGACTTCGGTCTCGACGGCGGTCCCGCGGTCGACGAAGAGCGGTACATCGAGATCTGGAACCTCGTGTTCATGCAGTTCGACCAGCTCGCCGATGACCGCGTCCCGCTGCCGAGTCCATGCATCGACACCGGTGCCGGCCTCGAACGAATCCTTGCCGTACTCCAGGGCGTACCGACCGTCTGGGACACCGACGTGTTCCGCCCGCTCATCGCGGCCGCCGAGCAGGTCACCGGTGTCACGTATTCGGGATTCCCCGGCACCGAGAGCGACGTGTCGTTGCGCATCCTCGCGGAGCACGGACGCACGATGACGTTCCTCGTTGCCGACGGGGTTGTGCCCTCCAACGAGGAACGTGGCTACGTGCTGCGCCGCATCATCCGACGGGCCGTACGACACGCGTTCCTCCTCGGCGGCGACGGCCTGGTCACGCCATCGCTCGTTGAGGCCACCATCGCGATCATGGGCGACGCATATCCCGAGATCGTGAAACAACGCGAGCTCGTGTCCCGCACCGTGCAGCGCGAAGAAGAGCGGTTCCGCCAGACGCTCGAGCGTGGTCTCGACATGCTCGATGACTTGCTCGCAAAGGGCGACATCACCGGTGATGATGCGTTCTTCTTGCACGACACGCTCGGGTTCCCGATCGATCTCACGCGCGAGATCGCCGAGGAGCGTGCACATCGAGTGGACCTCGACGGGTTCCGGGCCCGCATGGAGGAGCAGCGCCGCCGCGCGGTCGAGGCGCGTCGGGCCAGCACCGTGGCGACGCCGACCGATGCCTACCGGACGCTGATGGATGGTGGCGCCACCGACTTCACGGGCCGTCAGGAGTATGAGACGTCGGGAGCGACGGTGCTCGGCGTGCTGGTCGACGGCCAACGCGTCGAGCGCGCGACCGAAGGCGACGTGGAGATCGTCCTCGACCGCACGCCGTTCTACGCCGAGTCGGGTGGGCAGGTCGGCGACACGGGTGTGATCACGAGCGAGAACGGCGCCGTCATGCGCGTGCTCGACACGCGCTACGGCCTTCCGGAGCTCGTCGTACACGTCGGACAGATCGAAGGAGGCGCGATCGCCGAAGGCGACCAGGTCACCGCCGGCATCGACGGCGACCGCCGGGATCGAATTCGTCGCAACCACACCGCGACGCACGTGCTCCATTGGGCGCTGCGCGAGGTTCTCGGTTCTCATGTGCAACAGGCCGGGTCGCTCGTCGCTCCCGATCGGCTGCGCTTCGACTTCAGCCACTTCGAAGCGGTCACGCCTCAGCAGCTCGACGACATCGAGGCCCGTGTCAACGCCGAGGTGATCTCCAACGCTGCGGTCCGTCACTACGAGACCACGAAGGAGCACGCTGAGAGCCTGGGTGCCATCGCGTTCTTCGGTGACAAGTACGGCGATCTCGTGCGGGTGCTCGAAGCAGGTGAACACTCGATCGAGCTTTGCGGTGGTACGCACGTGCACGCGTTGGGCTTCATCGGCCCGATCAAGATCGTGA
>CAMDCC010000307.1 GCA_945889545.1 Bifidobacterium breve
CATCGGCCCACCACTGCGCGACCGCGCGCGCGTAGGCCTGCGCGGTCTCGATCGCCTGGATGTAGGCCGATCCCGTCACAGTGCGCCCGACTTCCACCTGCATCGCGTTCCACGGTTCGAGCTCCGACGGCGAGATCTCGCGTCCGAGCTTCTCGCTCCACCGATCGAGTTCGCGCGTGATGAACACCGGAAACGTGCCGCCAACCGCCTCGCCGAAGCGCGGATCATCGAGCGTCGGAATCGAGGCCGGTTCAACCGTGTGGCCGAGCTGTTCGAGCAGGGTGGCCGTCTGCTGCACCGCGGCGACGGCGTCGGCGTGCGACTCGCCGCGATCGGCACCCCGATCGGTGCGGAACCCGATCCGCAGCTTCCCGGGATGCACGCCCACTTCCTCGGCAAACGGGCGGACGGGCGCGGGAGCGGTGTACGGGTCGCCCACACCGGGTCCCGCGATCGCGTCGAGCACCGCCGCGGTGTCGCGCACCGAGCGGGTGAGCACACCCTCATGCGTGGTCATCGCCCAGTACTCGCCGAAATCGGGACCGAGCGTGCTCCGGGCCCGGCTGGGCTTGAGCCCGACCACCCCACACATCGACGCGGGGAAGCGGATCGAGCCGCCCATGTCGTTGCCGTGCGCCACTGCGACCATCCCCGACGCGATCGCGGCACCCGCGCCGCCGCTCGAACCACCCGGCGAGCGGTCGAGGTCCCATGGGTTGTGCGTCGCCCCATAAGCACGCGGCTCGGTGGTCACCGAAGACGCGAGCTCGGGCAGGTTCGTCTTGCCGATGATCACGAACCCCGCAGCGCGGAAGCGCTCGACGAGCCACGTGTCGTTGGGCTCCACCCAGCCCGCGTCCTTCAGCACCTGCATGCCGCAGTGGTACGGATCACCCGCGGAGTGCGCGACGCAATCCTTGAGCAAGAACGGCACGCCGCGGAACGGACCATCCGCCAACGCAGGGTCGGCGGCCTCTGCGCGCGCCTTGTCGCTGCGGTCGTAGATCACGGCGTTCAACGCCGAGTTGAGCTGCTCCACCCGCTCGATTGCCGCATCCACGAGCTCGGCGGGCGTGACTTCCCCTGAGCGCACGAGCGCGGCTTGCGCCGTCGCGTCCAGCCAAGCGAATTGGTCGGTGTTCACGATGCTTGTTCTAGTCCGACCCCAGAGCGAGTGCGATGAGGACCACGACGCCGATCACCACGTCGAACGCGACGATGATCGCCAGCCCGATGACCAGGCGCCGGTAGCGCGGCGGGATCAACCAGCCTTGGCGGCGCGGAACGCTCGTGCGAGCAGCGGGAGCTTCGACTCGTCGGCCGACTTCACTCCCGCGGCCAACCCGATGCGCGTGGGCGCGTCCTCACGGGCGTCGCGCAGCTCCCAGTGCAATGGCGGTCGTAGTCGGTCGGCATGGGCCCGACAGAGATCGCCAGCCGAGCGCGAGTCGGACTCGTCGAGCGGGCCGAGCCACACCACCCGCCGCAAGCCGTCGAAGTTGAACGTTGCCGCGGCGGGCAGGTTGCACGCCGGGCGGGCACACATTCGAGCCATGGATCGACGGTACCGGCCGGTGCCCGGCTGCCCGCGGATGCCCTGCGCATCCTCAACGCTGACCGCCTCAGGAGCGGGCGTTGCGCAGCGCGAGATGTGCCGCGTTCGCACCGGCGGCACCGTGCACGCCACCACCGGGGTGCGCGCTGGCCGACGCGAGGTAGAGGCCGTCCACGAACGTGCTGGCACCGCCGCGCAGCCCCGGCACGGGCCGCAGGAAGAGCTGTTGGCGCAGCGCCGCCGTCCCGCCGTTGATCGCGCCGCCCACAAGGTTGGCGTCGCCATGCTGGAAGTCGACCGGGGTGATCACATGTCGCCCCCGCACCAGCGCACGAAAGCCCGGCGCCCGCTGCTCGATCTCGGCTTCCATGCGGTCGGCCATCCGCTCGGCGTCGCCCGAGTCCCATCTCCCGGTGATCCCCTCGCCGGCGTCGCCGCGCACCGTTTGCGGAACGTGGGTGTAGGCCCACAGGGTCTCGGTGCCGGCCGGGGAGCGCGTGGGGTCGGTCGTGGTCATCTGCCCGACGACGAGGAACGGTCGCGCCGGCACAAGGCCCGCCTCGATCTGCTCGGAGTACGCGTCGATGTCGGCGAGGGAGTCGGCCACGTGGACGGTTCCCGCGCGCCGCGCCGGCTCGGCGATCCAAGGAACCGTGCCGTCGAGGGCCCAGTCCACCTTCACGGTCCCGTGATCCCAACGGAAGCGATCGAGTCCGCGGCGCACACGCCATGGCAGGTGCTGGTCGGCGAGCAAGTCGCGGTACAGCGCGGGTGCCGACGTATCGGCGACGACGGCCTGGCTCACGCCGATCGCGGTGCCGTCGGCGGTCGTCACGCCAACGGCGCGCCCGTCGCGCACGTCGATCCGCGTCACACGCTCGTTGCAGCGCACCTCTCCGCCGAGCGTGCCAAGGCGAGTGACGAGCGCGTCGGTCAAACGTCCGGCGCCGCCTTCGGGGACAGGGAACCCCACCTCTTGGGCGAGCGACGCCAGCAGCCAACCGAACAGTGCACCGCTGGCCGCCGGTGGTGCGAGGTCGGTGTGCATCGTGTTGCCCGCGAGCAGCAGCTTGCCGCCGCCGCCCTTGAAGCCGCGCGTCGCGCTGCGCAGCGAGCGCAGCGCGTACCACGTGAGCCACGGGATCCGGACGTGCGCAGCGCGGGCGACGCGCAGCGCACCGCGCACGGGAGGGAACGGGGAGAGGAGCATGTTGAGGAACGCCGGGCCGATCTTCTCCCAGCGGTGGTAGAGCGAACGCCAGTGGTCGCCGTCGCCAGCCGCGTAGGCGTCGAGCGATGCCGCGGTCGCGTCCACGTTGCCGCGCTCCACGAAGGCGCAGCCATCGGGCGAAGGATGCGCAAGTGGCAGCGGCGCCCAGATCCACTTCAGCCCGTGGGCTTCGAGGTCGAGCGAGCGCAGGACCGGCGAGGCGAACCCGAGGGGATAGAAGGAGCTGCCCCAATCGGCTACGAAGCCGGGTGCGGCGAGCTCCTCGCTGCGCACCGCACCGCCGGGCTCGGGCTGGGCCTCGAGCACCAGCACTCGCCACCCCGCATCGGCCAGCCGATTGGCCGCGACCAAGCCGTTCGGGCCAGCTCCGATGACCACTACATCCGTGTCGGCGATGCCCCGAGCATACGGGTGGGTTTGTGAACACCTCGTGTCCGCGAGCGCACCGAACCAGCGCACGCGTTAGGTTCTCGGCATTCGTGAGGGTCGATTCGAAGGGACAAATCATGCGAAAGATCCTGGTCTGCCTCGCGGCGATGAGCCTCGTGCTCTCCGTCGGCGGGGTTGCTGGCGCGGGAGGCAAGGGCCCGCTGAAGGTCGCAACCGACCTTCCGGCGCCCGGTTTCTGGAACGGCGAGACGCCCGACAACGTCGACGGCGGTTTCGAGTACGACCTGGCCAACGAGCTTGCAGATCGGTTGGGCTACGACGGCTTCGAGTTGACGGATGTGTCGTT
>CAMDCC010000308.1 GCA_945889545.1 Bifidobacterium breve
CGCTCCGGGCACCCAATACACGGGCACGTCCGTCGCATCGAGACCTAACTCGGCGAACGCGCCCAGCGCGCCATCTAGGAGGGGCTGGCTCACATGCGCGTTGAATCGACCCACGATGACGGCTATCCGCATACCGGTGGCATCGAGCGGCCCGTCAGCAGCCGCATATTCGCCCAACGTGTGACTCCCGAACCGTCAGATCTCGCCGAGTTCGCCGAGATCGAGGATGTGACCCATCTTCTCTTGCTTCGTGCGGAGGTACGCGATGTTCTCGTTGGTGGGCACGCTGTTGAGCGGCACGCGCTCGACGATCTCCAGACCGTAGCCGTCGAGGCCTCCGTACTTGGCTGGATTGTTCGTCATGAGTCGCATCGTGGAGATGCCGAGGTCGACGAGGATCTGCGAACCGATCCCGTACTCGCGTGAATCAGGCGGGAAACCCAACTCGACGTTCGCCTCGACGGTGTCGCGCCCCTCGTCCTGCAAGCTGTACGCGCGCATCTTGTGGCCGAGTCCGATCCCCCGACCTTCGTGACCGCGCAGGTACACGACAGCCCCTCGTCCCTCGGCGGCGACGCGCTCGAGTGCGAGATCGAGCTGGACGCCACAGTCGCAGCGCATGGAGCCGAAAACATCTCCGGTCAGGCATTCGGAGTGCACGCGCACGAGCACGTTGTCCTGGCCCGCGACCTCGCCACGCACGAACGCGAGGTGCTCCACGCCGTCGAGCAGGCTCTCGAACACGTAACCGGTGAAGTCGCCGTGACGAGTCGGGATGCGGGCTTCGGAGACTCGCCGCACGAGCTTCTCGCGGTGGCGCCGGAACCGGATCAGGTCGGCGATCGAGATGAGTTGAAGGTTGTGCTCTGCAGCGAACTTCTCCAACTCCGGGAGCCGGGCCATCGTCCCGTCGTCGTTCGTGACTTCGGCGAGGACGCCGGCGGGATAGCAGCCCGCGAGCCGGGCCAAGTCCACCGACGCTTCGGTGTGACCCGCACGCTTGAGCACACCGCCTTCTCGGTAGCGCAACGGGAAGATGTGACCGGGGCGAGCGAGATCGTCGGGACGGGTCACCGGGTCGAGCAGCGCCTTGATCGTCGCCGCGCGGTCGGGAGCCGAGATCCCCGTCGTCGTGCCCACGCGAGCGTCGACCGACACCGTGAATGCGGTGCGTTGTACCTCGGTGTTGTTCGCGACCATCAGCGGGAGCTGCAGCGCGTCGAGGCGTTCACCCTCCAGAGGCATGCAGATCACGCCGCTGGTGTGACGGATCATGAACGCCATCGCCTCGGGCGTGATCCGTTCGGCGGCCATGATGAGGTCGCCCTCATTCTCGCGGTCGGCGTCGTCGACCACGATGACGAGCTCACCGCGGGCGATCGCTGCGATCGCATTCTCGATCTTCGTGAAAGTCATCGTGTCTCCGTTCGCATCATGAAGCAGATCGTGGGTAGGCGGTGAGCAGTCGCTCGACGTACTTGGCCAGCACGTCGACCTCGAGGTTCACGCTTTCGCCGAGCTGACGCGTTCCGAGCGTCGTGACGGCGAGCGTGTGTGGGATCAGGGCCACCGAGAACGACCCATGGTCTGCTGCAATGGCCTCGAGCGAGGGGTCATCAACATGCGTCACGGTGAGGCTGACACCGTCGACCGTGATCGAACCCTTCTCGACGATGTACCGAGTGACCGAGCTCGGGGCCGCGATGGTGACGACCGCGGAGCCGTCGGCTTCCGGTTCGCGAGCAACGACACTGCCGACGCCGTCGACGTGTCCCTGGACGATGTGACCGTCGAGCCGGTGGTTGAGGCGCATCGGGCGCTCCAGGTTCACCGGATCACCCGGCTGCACGAGACCGAGGGCCGTTCGGTTGAGACTCTCGAGCTGCACGTCGGCCGCCCACCAGCCGGCGCCCATCTCCACCACAGTGAGGCAGCACCCGTTCACCGCGATCGACGACCCGATCCCGGCATCGACGAGCACCGCCGTGCACTCGATCTCGAGGCGACCGCCGCCGTCGTGCAACACCATCGATCGCACCGAACCCAGCTCTTCGACGATGCCGGTGAACATCAGGCCGTCTCAACTGGGCGGCGATAGTCGATACGCAGGTCGGGGCCGATCCGCTCGACGCCGTCGAGCTCGAGCCGGGGTGCCTGCGCCAGGGTCGACGGGCCCGCCCAATCGAACGCTGGGAGTCCATCGGTGCCGACCAGCGAAGGGGCGACGTAGGTGACGAGGTGATCGACCAGGTCGGCGCCGATCAGCGCGCCATGCACTCGGGCGCCGCCTTCGAACATCGCTTCGAGCACTTCGTGCGTCCCGAGAAGCGCAAGCACGGCGGCGAGGTCAAGACCGCTGCCAGACGCGGCGGTGGAAACAACCTCGACTTTCGCGCCCGCGCTGCGCCACGCGTCGACGGCGTTGGGCTGCGCGTGATCGCTCGTGAGCACCAACGTCGGCGCTATTGCCTGATCGAAGAGTGGGCCGCGCGCCGGAACCCTCCCGCGTGCGTCGAGAACCACGCGCAACGGAGCCTCCCGCGGCGCAGGGTTCACATCGCGCACCGAGAGTGCGGGTTCATCAGCGATCGCAGTACCCGAACCGACCACGATGGCCTGCGCGTCGGCGCGCAACTCATGGGCGTTCTGACGGGTCTCATCGGCAGTGATCCACTGCGAGGTGCCGTCGGCCGCAGCAATGCGACCGTCGATGGTCATGGCGACCTTTGCGAGGCAGAAGGCACGACCTGTCCGCCGGTGATGCAAGTATGGAGCAAGCGATCGCCGCGCACCTTCCTCCCCCACTCCAAGGACGACGTCGACGCCGGCTGAGCGCAGGGCAGCAAAGCCCCGACCGCGTACCTGCGTGTCGGGGTCCTCGAACGCGGCGACGACGCGTGTCACGCCGGCGTCGATGAGCGCATCGGCACACGGCCCGGTTCGATGTGTGTGCGCACACGGCTCGAGCGTCGTGTACGCCGTCGCGCCACGAGCGCGGTCACCCGCGGCCCGCAGGGCGACGACTTCCGCGTGGCCTTCACCGGGACGCTCGTGGAAGCCTTCGCCGACGATCGTGCCGTCGACTGCGAGCACGCAGCCCACCCAGGGATTCGGGGGTGCGCTCCGGCGACCGCGCTCACCGAGCGCGATGGCCCGAGCCATCAGCTCCCAGTCGCTGTCCATCGCCACTGCCATCGCCCCGCCCTCGCGAGAGGTTCCATTCCTGCCCGCGAGGCATGGCACGACGACGCGGCAAATATCGCCGCTCGCCGAACCCTCTCCCATCCGGACTCTCACCGTCGGCCCCGGCGTCACACCGGGTCAACCACACGGCTGGCTGCCGTGGGCTCGCGGGCTCCCCCGGTGCCCGAAGGCGCCAGAGATACCGCCGGTCGGGACTTGCACCCAACCCCGAGGGCTACTCAGTTGTGACGGCAGTGTACCCCGTCCGGAGCAAAAATGGAACACGTTCTAGTTCCAAAGAGCTCAGTGCGGGCGACCTCCGGCAAGGAGGTCGAGG
>CAMDCC010000309.1 GCA_945889545.1 Bifidobacterium breve
CTGCGAGTGCCGCAGGTCGCCCAGCCATTGCCATCAAGAGCGCAACGCCGGGTCCGGCGACCTCCGCATCACCAGAACCGTGCTCCCAATCGAGATCGGTGGCGCGCAGGTGCAGCCCGTCGGCGCGTTTCTTGCCCGGCAGCAGTGAAGCGCTCATCCCGACCGCGCGGTCAAGCGCCACCTTCAGCGCCGGCCCGGGGTACTCGCGGGCGACGCCGAGCGACCGGCGCACGTCTTGTTGGTGGACGATCGTCTCCAGCACGAGGTCCGGCGGCTTGGTCCCGGGCGGGTGACCGCGCATGCCGATCGAGGCGCGCAGGTTGCTCCTGAGCTCCTCGATCGGGCGTGCCCCGTCCTTCTTCGCCTCGCGGTCGAGCATCGTGTTGATGCGAAACCCATACTTCGCGGCCGTGACGAACGCCTTCCAACCAGTCAGCACCGAGCCTTCGTAGAGGTGCGCGACGACGTCGCGGACTCGCCAGCCGTCACACAGCGACGCCTGGTCCCACTGCGCTGGAGTGAGGGAGTCGGTGAGGTCGGCGAAGGCACCGCGCTCGGTGTCGGTCATCGCCCAGTAGTCCTGTGCGTCCATTGGTGCAGCTATTGGCGCAGTCATCACGACTCCCTCGACCCAACCATCCTCGGTGGGCGCACTCTACGCTTCGGCTTGTGAGCGACATCCCCGACGCGGTCTTTCATGTCGACGGCGATCGGCTTGTGCCCACGGTGCTCGCCCGGGGCCCGTGGTCGCCCGACGCGCAACACGGTGGCGGACCGTCGGCGCTCCTGGCCCGCGCCGTCGAGGCGTGCGACCCCGGCCCGGCCAACTTCGTGGCTCGAATCACGATGGAGTTGTTGCGACCGGTTCCGCTCGTGCCAGTGGAGGTGACGGCGCGCACGACCCGTCCGGGCAAGAAGGTGCAGTTCATCGAAGCGTCGATGGTGGCCGACGGCGTGCAGGTCGCCCGCGCGTTCGCCCTCAAGGTACGGACCGAGGAGCTCGGGCTCCCTCGCGTCGAAGCGGAGCCCACGATGGCCGGCCCCGATACCGCGAAGCCGTTCGTCCTCGACGCGCCGCTCAGTCGCGGACCGATGGGAATCGGCTTCTGGTCGGTGATGGACGTCCGTCAGGTCCGTGGCTCATGGACCGAACCAGGTCCCGCGGCGGTGTGGTTCCGGTTGAACGTGCCGATTGTCGCGGGCGAAGAGCCGTCGCCGTTGCAACGCGTCGCTGCAGCAGCCGACTTCGGCAACGGGATCAGTTCAGCACTCGAACGCGGCGCCTATCTCTTCATCAACCCCGATCTCACGATCTACTTGCACCGGAGTGCAGTCGGGGAGTGGATCGGGCTCGACGCGCATACTGCTGCGGAACCAAGCGGCGTGGGGATGGCCGAGAGCGTGCTGCACGACGAGCGCGGCCGCATCGGAAGCTCGACGCAAGCGCTGTTGGTGGACCGGTTGTGAATCCGCTGGACGTTGTCGGGAAGGGAGACCGGTGCGCCTGTTTCTGACCGGCGCCACCGGCGTGCTCGGGCGGTCCGCAGTGCCGGCGTTGTTGGCCGCGGGGCACGAGGTGCGCGCGGTGGCGCGCGACGACACCAAGGCGAAGCGTCTCGCTGCACTTGGAGTGGATCCAGTTCGCGTCGACCTCTTCGACGGACCCGCGGTCACCGAAGCAGTCGCCGGGGTGGAAGTCGTCGTGCATCTCGCCACGAACGTCCCGCCGTTGTCGAAGATGGCGCTTCCGCCGGCATGGCGCATGCACAACCGTCTGCGCACAGAAGCAACTCGCAACCTGCTCGAAGCCGCTCGAACCCATGAGGTGCCGCGGTTCATCAAGGAATCGATCACGTTCACGTACCCCGACCGCGGCGACGAGTGGATCGACGAGTCGGTACCGCCGGACGACACCATCAAGGCGCTTCGGCCCACCCTCGACGGTGAACGCCTAGTCGCGCGTTTCGGCTCCGAGCACGGGCGCGGTGTCGTCCTGCGATTCGGCCTCTTCTACGGACCCGAGAACCGGTCCACCGACGAGGCATTGCGCATGGCGCACGCCCGCATCGGTCCGATCCCCGGCGCTCCACGCGGGTTCATCTCGTCGATCCATGTCGACGACGCGGCGGCCGCGGTGGTCGGCGCGCTCGACGCGCCGTCGGGCGTCTACAACGTTGTCGACGACGAGCCGCTCACCCGTCGGGACTACACCGACGCATTCGCGGAGGCATTCGATCTTCCGAAGCTGCGCATCACTCCCACCGTTGCGGTCCGCGTGGTGGGAGGATCGGGAGCGAAGGCGCTCACCGCGTCGCAACGGGTGTCGAACCAGCGGATGCGAGCAACGACCGGGTGGGGCCCGGCGTACCCGAGTGCACGCGAAGGTTGGGTCTCGGTCGCCGCGACTCGAGCCGCAAAGCAGTCGTGAGAGGAAGCAGTCCTGAGGAGAGGAACTCCATGACAGGTGACACCGCTGCTCGCGTGTCTCGGATCGGACTGGTGCTGTTGGCCGTGTCGGCGCTGCCGATCGGAGTGTGGGCGGTGATCGCGCCGCGCTCGTACTACGACAACTTCCCGGGCTTCGGTCGAGCGTGGATCTCGCCTGACGGTCCGTACAACGAACATCTCATGCGTGACTTCGGTGGGCTGAATCTCGCGATCGGCATCTTCACCGTGTGCGCGGCCGTGTGGATCCTGCGTCCAATGGTGATCGCGGCGGCGCTGGCGTGGATGGCGTATTCAGTTCCCCATGTGGCGTATCACGCGCTGAACACCCACCACTACGACACGGCTGATCAGATCGGCGTCCTCGCCGGGTTGCTCCTGGCGCCGGTGGTTGCGGTCGTGCTGCTCGTGGCCGCCCGCTCGCTGCCGAGTCGAGCCTGAAATTGCCGAAGGGGCAGTTGCTCAGCGCCCCGCGTTCGGCTTCTTGCCGTGGTTCGCCTTGTTGCGGCGAGCCTTCAACTTGCGCTTCTTGGTCTTCTTGGACATCTGTGGGCCACCCGGTGCCGGAGACGAAGAGGAGCAGGCTAGCGCCCAATGGAGCAGCCAACTTCTTGGCCCTGGTCCTCGGGTTATCCTCAAGAAATTGGCGGCAACGGGCTACACTACAAGGGTATTTCCGTGACGCAGGAGTCAGACCGGGTGGCACGAGCCGTGAGTAGACCGACAGGACCGAGAGCCCTGTGGGTCACCGCGCTCGCGGTGGTCGCTCTTGCTGCGTGCCGGCCCGTCGCCGCACCCCCTCCCGCACCCCCTCCGCCGACCACCACGACCACCACGACCACCCCGTCGTCTGTTCCTGGCTGTGGGCCTACTGCCGAGCCGACTGCGGCAGACCCGGTCGAATATGTGGCCGTCATCGACGCTCCCGGAGCGGGCGCGCCCGAGGTCGAGACATTTGTTGCCAGATCGGAGGAAGAGAAGGACGCTGCCGTGGCTGCGTTCGCCGAGGACGGCACCGTGCTTGCCGTCGACGAGAACCAACCAGTCTCCGCACTTGCCGTCGCGCCG
>CAMDCC010000310.1 GCA_945889545.1 Bifidobacterium breve
AAGGTAATCACGAACGACGTTGAGCAAGACGAGCCGGTGAAGGGCGCGCTCACGAGCGTCGTCGTCGCTTCCGAAAGGAATATCGCGCGCGTGCGTGAGGTCGTCGGGCTCGAGCAAGCGAGTGGTGGTCAACAGCTCGGCGACTTCGGCGTCGATGCCGGGGAACGAGTTGAAGTGAAAAAAGAGCGCGGAGGTCACGTCGTCGCGTTCAGCCCAGTTCTTAATACTTGCGCACCGATCCCGCGCGTCCTCGAGTTGCAGGTCTTCGCTTAGGAGGAGCCGGGCGCGAGCTTCGTCGAACTCCGAGTACACGAGCACGCACTGAGCCGTGCGCCCGTCCCGTCCCGCTCTTCCCACCTCTTGATAGAACGACTCGATCGAGCCGGGCAGCCCGTAATGAACGACCCAGCGGATGTTCGGTTTGTCGATGCCCATGCCGAACGCGTTGGTCGACACCAGCACAGGAGCAGAGTTATCCTTGAACCGCCGCGAGTTCTCGCCCTTACGGAATGACCAGTCAATGCGACTCACCCCTTTGGGAGCGGAACCCGAGAACACAACGGGCGGGGCGCCGAGAGCGGGCGTGAGCCCTTTCGAGACATCGATGATCCCGCGTTTGCCGTTCACCGTCTGGCAGAAAACGATGCCGCTGGCGGTCTGGTTCCCGCGTGCCATGAAAAACGAGCCGCCTTGTTGGTTGAACTCTCCTGGCAGTGCGCGGACTGCGGAACTGAGCACAGCCATCGACTGCGACGGATCGGTCGCGATGACCTTGTAGTGAAGTTCGGGCCGGTCGAAACTCTTCGGCCGCACCAGTGTCGCTGGACCTTGCTCGATTCGCAGCTCGTACAGAACGTCGCGCAATACGGCCCGTGATGCAGTTCCGGTTAACGCGAGGATGGGCGGCCGGGTCCCGGTCTGGCCACTGCACGTTCTCGCGATCGTGGCACCAAGATTCAGATACGCCGTACGGAACTGATGACCCCATTCGGAGACGCAATGCGCTTCGTCGACGACGGCCAAATTGATCGGGGTCGTGACCGCCAGCATGCTGAGCGACTGCCGAAATTGTTGGGTCTGCAACCGTTCGGGCGACACGATCACGAACAGCGCGTCGGCGGACTCCACCGCTTCGAGTAATACGTTCGTCCCGTGTTGCTGAACGAGGTCACTCGAGATCCAGGCCACGCGGTCGATCCCGTTTCGCTGCAAACCGAGCACCTGGTCTTCGATGAGTGCGACCAAGGGATCAATCACGAGCGTGCGGCCCGGCATGCACAGGCCGGCGAGTTGGTAGATGAGCGACTTGCCGGCGCCAGTCGGTAGCAACACAACCGAGTCGCGGCCCGCAAGCACCTCGCGGATTCCCTCGAGTTGGCCATCTCGGAACGCCTTCTTCGCGAAGACGGTCGTCAGAAAGATGTTGAGGGCTCGATCGACCGAGCCTTGGTCCGCACTCACGGCAACTCGATCTGATCCTTCGAGAGGAATGTCCAACACGTCGACAGGAAGGTGCGCCGACCGGACCACGATCTGCGGTACGCGACCGTCGCGCGTCGGCAGGTCGGTGACGGGGGTCGTACGGCCTTCGAGCCGAATCACGACGTCGGGAGGGTAGTGCTCGACGCTGGGAACGCGGCGGTATCCGTGCGCTTCACGCACGAAGTCCGCATCGGCGTCTCCACCGAATTGAACATGCTCGGGTGCGAGGCTCGGGCTCCCCCAAAGCGTCGATGCGGCCCAGAGCAGGTCGAGGTACGGACCGACGAGTTCCACGGCGAGTTCGGTGTCGTCGCGCAGCTCGACGACCCACCGATCACCAGCGATGAACCCCGACGCCAGCGCTTCGAGCAGCGCCAGTAAGAGTCTGTGTACCGCACTCGCTCCACACAACGCAGCGATCAGTTCAGATTCGAGTTCTGCCGGCGGAGGCGGGCAGCGTTCCAAAACCGCGTCAAGTTCCGGACCCCCGGTCTCTAACTCTGCGACGCCGACGCGGAGCACGTCATAACCAGCCTCTAGCAATGCCGCATCACGCGCGGCGTCCACGAGACGCTGGTCGTCGTGTTGGCCCCCGTCGATCTCCACAACGAACGGCGAACACCACGGAGCCGACACCAAGAAGTCGACTCGTCGAAACCCGTCGCTCGGCACCCCGGCAGCGTTCAGCAGCAGATCGAGAGAAGCTTGGGGCACGAACCAGTTGGCCCAGTCAGCACCGAGGCAACGGGGTACCCATTCCATATGAAACAGGCGTTCGGCATCGGAATCATAAGGAAGATCGGCCTTAACCAGCATTGCTGCGGCAGCCCGGGGAGCACTTGCGAGTCCCGCCGGCACGTCGACCGGAGGATCGAGGCGTGGTGAATCGTCGCCGGGTAGCAGCGATGGTTGGAGCCGATCGGAGAACCCAACCTTCTCCAGCAAGGTCCTCTCCGCGCTGGGATGGAGGGGCGGCGCGGAACCGCGTTGCAGAACTTTCAACAACAACCCGATGACGCGTCGAGTCGCCGGGTCGGCCGGTTGGTAGGCGTCGAGATCTTCGCGTGCGATCCAACACGTCGAAAACCTTCGACTCACTTCAGGCGGCAGCGCGATGCTCCGCAACGACGCCCCGCCGTGTGTGTAACGGGCGATCCAGCCAGACCGCTGCAGCGTCCCATCTCGCCACTGAACTCGGCGCGCAGTTCGACGACTCTTGGCGGTCTGCGGTGGAGGGGTCGGGTTTGCGTCCGATGAGTCGTTCTCATCTCGCGTTCCTTTGCAACGCGGGTACTGCACGCACCCCCAGAACTGACCGCCGACGTTGCGACCTTTACGCGCAGTGCGCAACACCATCTCGCCACCGCAGTCGGGGCATTCCGGGCTGGCCACAGTCAGACCTCGAAGATCTTCATGGCTGGTGGACGCAGCCGGTATCGGCGGCGTTCCCCCGTCAGATCGAACGCGCCCACCTGCGTCACTCCTTCACGGTATCGTAATCGATCGCGAGGTCGCTGGCGTAAAGCGCGAGCGGCGCCTTGTCGCTCGCAAGGATCTCGTCGCGGATGCGCTGTCGCAGAAGTTCGAGCACACGCATCTTGCCGTCGACCACCGCTACCGCCTCGATGCGTTGGAACTCGCCGCCGAACTCGCCGGCGAACCGGGCGAGCGCCTGCAACTTGATTAGCGAGTCTTCGAGGTGGTGGCCGTGCGGGTCGACGATCGACACGACGATCTCTCCGTCGACCTCGTTAAAGAAGACGAAGTCCGGATGCATCGACCGCCAGTTCCCGACGGGATCGCGGTACGTCACACCCAGCGAGTCGACGGAAGCCCGCGACGGGTTTCGATACCACGCCCGGCACGAAGTCCGCGCGAGTTCTGTCTGGACGACGTCGTACTCCCACGAGTTCAGCGAGCTGACCGGGAACTGTCCGGCGTCGTCCGCCATCAGGTGGCGGCTCGCCAACGGGGCTATCGCGGTCTGACCGTCCTCGTCGACG
>CAMDCC010000311.1 GCA_945889545.1 Bifidobacterium breve
CGTTGAAGCCGATCAGGGTGGCGTTGGATACGGCCGCGAGGTCGACGTCGGATTCGGTGATCCCACCCACGGCGCGGTGCACGAACGCCAGCCGGACCTCTTCATGCTCTTGGTCGAGCTTGCGCAGCGCGTCGGTGAGGGCCTCGAGCGAACCATGCACGTCGGCCTTCAACACGAGGTTCAGCGTGGCAACTTCGCCGCGCTGGACCATCGCGAAGATGTCTTCTAAGCGTGCACCGCCCGACAGGATCGTCGGGTGGGCCAGGCTCGCGGCCCGGCGTCGGCGCGAACGGGCTTCGGCAACCGCGCGAGCAACCTTCTCGTCGGGGGCAACCCGCAGCTCGTCGCCGGCCAGCGGCACGTCGTCGAGTCCGAGGATCTCGACGGGCACCGACGGGCCCGCTTCCTTCACGGACTCGCCCTTGTCGTTGAACATCGCGCGTACGCGTCCCCACCCGCCGCCGGCCACGATCGGCTCGGCCACACGCAGCGTGCCCCGCTCGACCAGTGCCGTGACAACCGGGCCGCGGCCGGGGTCGAGGTTCGATTCCAGAACGAAGGCACGTGCCGGTGCGGTGGGATCAGCAACCAGCTCTTCGATGTCGGCAACGAGCAGGATCGAGTCGAGCAGCTCGTCGACACCCAACCCCTCGGTAGCCGACACCTCGTTCACGATCGTGTCGCCGCCCCACTCTTCGGGCTGCAGACCTTGCTCCACGAGCTGTTGGCGCGTGCGCTGCGGGTCGGCGTCTTCGCGGTCGATCTTGGTGATCGCCACGATGATCGGCACTTCGGCCGCACGCGCGTGGTTGATCGCCTCGATCGTCTGCGGCATCACGCCGTCGTCGGCTGCGACCACGAGGATCGCGATGTCGGTGGCCTCGGCACCACGGCGACGCATCGCCGTGAACGCCTCGTGACCCGGGGTGTCGATGAAGGTGATCGTGCGGCCGTTCTTCTCGGCCTGATACGCGCCGATGTGCTGCGTGATACCGCCGGCCTCGCCCGCGACCACGTTGGCCGACCGAATGCGGTCGAGCAGCGTGGTCTTGCCGTGGTCGACGTGACCCATCACGGTGACAACCGGCGGGCGCGGCAAGAGCTTGGTCTCGTCGTCGTCGTCCTCACCGAGCAGCACCTGGAGCTCGAGCTCCTGTTCCTGACCGGCTTCGACGAGCAGCACCTCGGCGCCGAGTGTCTCGGCGATGAGCTCGATCATCTCGTCGGCGAGTGACTGCGTGCCAGTGACCATCTCGCCCGCGTCGAACAGCAAGCGCACGAGATCGGCGCTGTTGCGGTTGAGGCGGGGCGCGAGCTCTTGGATCGTGACGCCGCGCGGCACCACGATCTCGCCTACGGGCACCGGCGCGTCGACTGGCGTGAGGGTGGGTGCCGCGGCGGGCCCCATGTCCTCCAGGTTGCGACGACGACGCTTCTTGCGACGCGGGCGTTGGCCTTGCGGACCGGGACGGTTGCGGCCACCAGGACCGCCGCCACCTCCGGGTCGACCAGCACCGGGAGCGCCACCACCACCGGGAGCGCCACCGCCGGGGCGCGACGGGAATGACGACCCACTCGGGCGGCCGCGACCGGTGAACCCACCCGCGCCACCCGTAGGGCGCGGACCGGAGCCCTGGTCGGGCGCGAACGAACGACCGCTCGTAGGCGGCGTGGCCGGACGGCGCTGTCCGGGCGGCGGCGGGATGACCTTGCCGGTGCCCGACGTGGGCGGAGGCGGAGCCGGCTTGTCGCCGAGACCGGCATCCGACGGCCGGGTCTCGGTGGTCGCCGACGCTGCGGCCGGGCGCGCGGCTGGCGGCTCACGCACGGGCGGCAACGGTTCGGGGATGCCGCCGGTCGAACGCACCACGCGATGGGTGGGCTCTACGAACGGCTCGGGCTCGGGGATGCCGCCGGTGGACCGAACCACCCGATGGCTGGGCTCTGCGGCGGAGGCCGCGGCAGCGTCGGTGGCCTGCGCCGGCGCGGCCGACGGCGGAAGCGACAGATCGCGCTCAGGCGGCCCTTGCTTGGTGCTCTTGCGGGTGGCGGGCTTGGCGGGTTCGGGCGCGGGGGCCTGACGCAGGCCCTTCGAGTCGGCGAGACGCCGGACCCGATCTGCCATCGGGTCCTCGATGCTCGAGGAGTGGCTCTTGACCCCGATCTTGAGCTCGTTCGCGAGATCGAGGACAACTTCGTTCTCGACACCGAGCTCTCGCGCGAGCTCGTAGATCCGGATCTTCTTGGTGGCCAAGGCCGCTTCCGCCTTCTTTCCTGATCTCTGGCGGCATCTGCCGGAGCCCCGGGAGGGGTTCGACACCGTCGGCGACCTCGCCGCCGCTTCAGCCGCTCATGGTTTCTAGTTTCGCGCGTATTCGTGGGACTGCGTCGCTTCCGAGCGTTCTTCGCAGGGCCCGCTCGAATGCCCGTCGCTTCACCGCCTCGTCGAGGCAGTCAAATCCCGCCGGTGGTGGGCAGAGCCACGCCCCTCGTCCGGGGCCCGGTCCGACCGAGAGCATCCCGTCGGCATCTCCGAAGATGCGGACCAGCTCGGTCCCGGGGGCGGCACGTCGACAGCCCACACAGGTGCGGACCGGGACACGCGCCCCGTCAGCCCGCCGGCTCGTCGCTTGCCTCCTCCGTTGACTGCTCTTCGCCGTCGTCAGCACCCTCGGCGCCGGCTTCGACTGCTTCATCAGCCACCGGCGCTTCTGCGGCCGCGGCCTCGGGCGCGCCCTCGACGGCCGACTCTGTCTCGGCGCCGGTCTCGGCGGCCGCCTCGGCTGCAGCGACCGACGCGTCGTAGCCCGCCTCGGCCGCCGAGATCGCCTCGCCACCCTCAGCCGGCTGGAACACAAGGTCGCCGCTGTCGTTCTTGACCCACTCGCCTTCGGCGTACTCGACGTTGACGCCCGACTCCTCGTCGTGGATCTGGGTCTCGCTCTTGATGTCGACGCGCCATCCGCTCAAGCGCGCCGCGAGACGCGCGTTCTGGCCTTCCTTGCCGATCGCGAGCGACAGCTGGAAGTCGGGGACGATGACCTCGGCGGTCCCGGTGTCCTCGTGGATCCGCACCTCGCGCACGCGTGCGGGCGCGAGCGCCTTCATGACGAACTCAGACGGATCGCTGCTGTACGGGACGATATCGACCTTCTCGCCTCGCAACTCGTTGACGACCATGCGCACGCGCGCGCCACGCGCGCCAACACACGCGCCGACCGGGTCGACGTTGTTGTCGTTGGACTGCACCGCGATCTTCGTGCGGTGACCCGGCTCGCGGGCGATGGCCTTGAGCTCGACCACACCGTCGACGATCTCGGGCACCTCGAGCTCGAACAGGCGCTTCACGAGGCCGGGGTGCGTGCGCGACACCACGATCTGAGGGCCCTTGGCCGTCTTGCGAACCTCGACGATGTAGGCCTTGAGCCGGCTGCCGTGCTCATAGCGCTCGTTCTGCACCTGCTCGGCCTGCGGC
>CAMDCC010000312.1 GCA_945889545.1 Bifidobacterium breve
ATGCCACGCCGCTTCGCGCGTTGCTGACGCCGAAGCTCATCGGGCTTGGCTGCGTCGCGACACCGAGCTGGCGGAGGAGGCGTCTGAAGTACGGGTAGTTCGCCTCGTTATAGACGACGAAGCCCGTGTCGACTGCGTAGTCGCGCCCGTCGAGATCGAACTCGATGGTGTTCGTGTGGCCACCGACGTGGCCGTTCGCTTCGAACACCTGGATGTCATGGTGGCGGTGCAACAGGTGGGCGCACACCAGACCGGAGATACCCGTTCCGACGATGGCAACTCGCAAGCTTCGTCCTCGCTCGTTCCGACGCCGCGTTTCCGACGGCGGGGCAACCTGCCCGACAAGCTCAGCGTCCGTTTAGCACTAAATATTCCATGAGGCTCGACATTGCCAGACACGTGGGTCACCGGGGCTTCACCCCCGCATGTGCTTCGCACCATTGCCAGACGCGGCGCGCCTCGTCGGGCGACGTCGCCGTACCGGGCAACCTGGTCGTTCGACGCGGCCGCCGATCGAGCCAGAACCGGCCGTTCGTGGCGAGCGCGTCGTCGCCGGCGGTGAGCCACACGAGCGTGTCTGCCCCTTGGTCCGCGGTGCGCAGCCATCGTCGAGTACGCCGGTGGAACACTGGCATGGCGGATTCGAGGCCCGGGGTGTCGGCCCAGCCCGGATGCATCGTGTGGAACGTTGCCCGGTCACCGAAACGCCGTGCCCATTCTTCAGCGAGCACGACTTGGCCGCGCTTGGCGCGGGCGTAGGCCTTTGCCCCATCGAAGCCCTCGGGCCCTGCGTCGAGCTCGGCGCTGTCGAGCCTGGCGAGGTACGCGCCGCCCGACGAGACGGTGAGCACGCGCGCGTCCGGGGTGGCGCCGAGCAGAGGCAGCACGAGCGCGGTCAGTAGGAACGGTCCGACGACGTGTGCCGCCACCGTGACCTCGAGCCCGTCGACGCTGCGTTCGAAGGTCGTCGCAAGAGCGCCCGCGTTGTGCACCAACACGTCGAGCCGTTGATGTCGGCTGAGCACATCGCTCGCATAACGCCGGGTCGACGTGAGGCTCGATAGATCGGCGACGCCCGCCGTTACAGACTCGCTGCAAGCGGCGGCCGCGATGCGATCGCGTGCGGCGCGCGTGCGTCCTTCGTCCCGTCCTACGACCTCGACCGATCCGCCCAAGCTGGCGAGCCGCGTCGCCGCAGCGAACCCCAATCCCGAGGTGGCGCCCGTGACCACGATGGTGCGACCGGTGAGGTTGCACGATGCGAGGTCGTCCCAGCCGAACAACCGGCGGCGCGTCTCGAACCCGAGGCGCGAGAAGCTGATCGGGACGGCGGCCTCGACGAGCGCGTCGATCGCCGCGCTGAAGATCCGTCGAGCGCTCATCGGCTCGCCGGGCGAGCGCGTCGCCGCCCAGCAGCGTCTTCACCGAGCCGCGCGAACAACGCCAGCGCCTCGACGGTCGTGGCCCGCCAGTGGTCCGCCCCGAGACGAGCCGCCACGGAGGCGTCGGCGAGCGCGCTTCCCCCGAGCACGACGGGCACGTCGCTCACCCGCTTCACCGCACGAATCGTCGCAGCGATCGACGCGTCATTGCCGATCGTCGTAGCGCAGATGCCGACCGCGATGAGCCGGTCGGCGCCGGCCGCGGCATCACGGAATGACGCGGGCGGCGTGTCGGCGCCGAGGTCGACCAGGCCGAAGCCGCGTCGGCGGAGCAAGTCGGCGAAGAGTGCAGTGGGCAAGCCGTGGCGGTCGTGTCGAACCACGCCAACGATCACCGTCCCTCTGGTGCGCGCACGGCGTAGGAACAGCGGACCGAGGCGGCCGACCAGCCGAGTGGCGACGACTGAGGCCCGATGTTCATCGGCAATCGAGATCTCACCCGTCGACCACCGCACACCGATGCTCACCAGCCCGGGCGCGAGCAAATCGAGGTAGATCTCGTCCGGCTCAGCGCCGGAAGCGAGCGCCTGCTGGGTGATCGTCCACGCCCCGGCCTCGTCGCCTGCGAGCAAGCGATCCTCCAGGCGGGTGGGATCGATCCTCCGACGCACCGGTCGGCCCGGCGCCCTCCCTGTCGGGGTGCCCGTGCGAAAGCCGTCGATGTCGCTGGCTCGCACCCTCCACTCGGTGCCGGCCTTCGTTGCCGGAAGCCGTCCTGTGCGCACGTAGCGATAGACGGTCATGTAGTGCACGCCGAGCCGCTCGGCGGTTTCGTCGAGGGTGAGCTCGTCCTGCTCAGTCACGAGGGCGGGCCCAGTCGGCGCACCGCTTCGGCCAGCCCAGCGGCGCCCTTCGCTCCCACACGCTTCAGCACCGGACGCAGGAAAAGCTCGGCGGGACGGCGCAGCCATCCTCGAGCTTCGAGCAATGCGCCGTAGCGCACGGTGCAACCGGCCGCTCCGGGCGTGACCGCGATTGTGTCGAAGGACCGCAGCCGCGGCTGTTCAGCCGCCATCGACACCAGCCAAGGACGGTCGAACTCGACGACCTCGTAGACGAGTTCAAGACGCCGCTTGCCTTGCGCCGTGACCACGCGGAAGCGCGACCCGAGACCGACCGGCTCCGGCGTGAGCATCTCGGCTTCGACCACGCCCGGATCCCACTCCGCCGTTGTCGAGAACCGAGCGAGATAGTCGAACACGACCTCGGCAGAAGCCGACGTGGTGCACTCCGTACTGAATCGCGCCATGGCGCGCCTCCTCGCCGTTGAACATTTAGTGCTAACTACCAACGGTCGCCGGCGCCGGCGCATTCCCGCCGGACGACACCGGCCTCAAGGCCGAACCCCCGCAGGACCGTGAGGGTGCCGGCATCAAGCTGGCGAGCGACATGATTGGGCGCGTTGAAGCTGGGGGTTCGGTGATCGTGGTGAGGTTGGAGTCGTGGAATCAGCGGTGCTTTGCCTGGGTTGGCCCCTGGTGGGAGAGGTTCTCAGCTCTCTATGGCCAGCGTCGGGGCTACATCAGGTCGGATGGGAGAACTCGTCCGGTGGCGCAATTCAGGAGTGGGCCTTCAGGAGGCCAGTGGGTGCGCGGCCTGCCAGAGCGAAGGGTTCGCCCTTGGTGAGCATGTGCCCGCTCGCCTCCGGCGAGTTTGCGGGCGACCTCGATACGGGCGATCTTGGGGCCACGGAACCGTCCGAGTATCGCCCGGGTGCGGAGGTAGTGCTCCCGGTAGATCGGCGCTGCGGCGGCGTGGGTGGCGGCTTCGACGTAGGCCCAGCGCAGGTAGCGTGCACCGTTCTTCGCGAGTGGGCCGCGGCGTTCGGTCTGTCCGGATTGGTAGACCCTCGGGCACAGGCCGGTGTAGCCGCACAGCTTCCGCGGCGAGGCGAATCGTTCGATGTCGCCGACTTCGCTGGCCATGGTGTAGCCCAGGGATGGGGCCGATACCTGGGGCGGTGCGTAGCAGCCGGACGTAACGATGGGTGCCGGCGACGGCGGCGAGTTCGCTGTCGATGCCGGCGATTT
>CAMDCC010000313.1 GCA_945889545.1 Bifidobacterium breve
TGCTCGGCGTTGGTGCGGGCCAGGCAGATGCCCCAACGGGCGAACTGCGCGTAGCTCGACCACACCTTCTGCCCGTTGAGCACCCATCCACCCTCGACCGGTGTCGCCTTCGTGGACAGAGCCGCGAGGTCGGACCCGGCGCCGGGTTCGCTGAAGAGCTGGCACCACAGCTCACCGGCGTTCAGGATCGACGGGAGCCAGCGCAGCTTCTGGTCGTCGGTGCCGTGTGCGAGCAGCGTGGGCCCGGCGAGGTTGATGCCGACGCGGTTCACGGGTTGGAGCGCACGAGATCGCGCGTACTCCATGTTGTAGATCGCCACCTCGATCGGCGACGCGCCGCGCCCGCCGTACTCGTGCGGCCAATGCACGCCGATCCAGCGGTCGGCCGCGAGCTTCGCCTGCCACCGTTGGCCCCACTCAATCTCTTCTTCGAGCGTCGCAAAGGACGGCGGGAGATCGAGGTTCGCGGCCAGCCACCCGCGGATCTCTCCCGCGAACGCCCGCTCCTCGTCCGTAAACGAGAGGTTCACGCCACCCTCGGGATTCTCGGCACGCTGAACAACGTATGGATGCGTTGAACGTGCCGAGAATGGCCGCCTGCAGGGATCACAGGTCCCAGAAGCGCTGGCGGCCGTTCTTCACGAACGACTCGCGCAGCGCGGCCTCGTCGGCGGCGCTGAACTGGCGGTACACGGATTCGCCGCGGTTGCGGACCAACACGGGATCGCCGCCGATCAGATCGGATCGAAACTTCTGGTGCACCAACGTGCGCTTGATGATCTTGTTGGTGCCGGTGGTGGGTGGATCGTGCATCACCCGCACGAACCGCGGCCGCCACTTCGGTCCGATCGTCTCTTGCGCGTCGATCCAACGGGAGAACGCCTCGGGATCAAGCGCCGCGCCTTCTCGCAGCACGAGCCCGGCCATCACCTGGTCGCCGGCCTGATCGTCGGGCACGCCGTACACGGCCGCGAGCACCACGTCGGGGTGGGCGGCGATCGTGTTCTCGATCGGCTGGGCCGGGAAGTTCTCGCCGTCGACGCGCAGCCAGTCGGCGTTGCGGCCTGCGAAGTAGAGATACCGGTCCTCGTCGAGGTATCCGAGGTCGCCGGTCCAGTACCAGCCGAACCGAAGCGTCTTCTCGTTGGCCGCATCGTTGTTGTAATAGCCCTCGAACGGGCCGGCACCGGCGGTGTTGACGATCTCGCCGACACACTCCTCCGCGTTCACCAGCCGGCCGTCAGTGTCCAGCACCGCGCGCGGCAGCTCCTTGCCGTCTTCGTCCACCACTTGCACGTTCTCGGCCACTTGCCCAAGCGCGCCCGCTCTCTCCTCGGCATCACGATTGACTGCCACGCCCCCTTCGGTCGCGCCATACGCATCGATCACTTCCACGCCGAAGCGTCGCGAGAAGTTGTCGACGATGTCGGGCGAGCCTTCGTTTCCGAAGGAGACGCGCAACGGGTTGTCGGCGTCGTTGGGCTTCTCGGGCGTTGACATCACGTAGGCCAGCGGCTTGCCGGTGTAGTTGAAGTAGGTGGATCCGTAGTGGCGGATGTCGGCGAGGAAGTGCGATGCGCTGAAGCGGCGCGCCAAGCCAACTGACGCGCCAAGCACGATCGATGGTGCCCACCCGACCATGAGCGCGTTCGAATGGAACAGCGGCATGCAGATGTAGCCGACGTCGTCGGCGGTGAGATCCATGATGATCGTCATGCGGTTCCCGGTCACGAGGAACCGGCGCTGCGTGCAGATCACAGCCTTCGGCGCATCCGAGGTGCCCGAGGTGAAGATCAGCCCCCACAACGTGTCGGGACCCGGCTCGATGCCAGGATCGGTGGTGGAAACCGCAGCGAGGGCATCGTCGAGGTCGGCACCGAGCTTTGTGCCGACCTTGGTGCCAACTTTGGTGCCGGGATCGTCGGCGTCGGGATGACGATTCGACACCAATACCTCGGGCAGCCCCTTGGCGATGGGGTCGAGCAGCGGCATGTGCTTGGGTTCGGTGACGACCAGACCGCAGTGCGTGTGCTCGATGTCGCGTAGCAGGTGCTCGTCGCGACGGGTGTGGTTGACGCCAACGACCGCGGAGCCCGACAACGCCGCCCCGCCGAGCGCGAAGAGGTAGTCGGGTGTGTTGTCGAGCAGGATCCCAACGTGCAGCGCGCCGGAGGGCGCGGCGTGCGTGCGTGCCCGCTCCAGGAAGAGGTTCGCCCACCGCTGTGACTCGGCCACGTACTCCGCGTGCGTCCACACCTGGTCGGCGAACTTGACCGCGGGCCGGTCGCGCAGCGTGGGATCGGTGGCGTTGCGGCGCAGGATCGCCGCAGCATCAGCCGCGGGCATCGGGGCCTCACCGGGCAACGGTACGGCGCGGTCGCGGAGCTTTTCGCCTGACATCGGCGTCAGGTTATCTGGGCCGTTCCGAGGGTGGTCGCTCGGGGAGGACGCTCAGGCCGGCTCGACGACCACGACCGGGATCTCACGATCGGTCGCCTTCGCGTAGTCGCCGTACGTGGAGTAGACGTCGACGAACTTCTGGTACAGCTGCTCCCGCTCGGAGCCCGTCGTGACCCTTGCCTTCCCGCTGATGACCCGCTTGCCCTCGCGCACCGACACGTCGGGGTTGGCAACGAGGTTGAGGTACCACGCCGGGTGCTGATCGTGCCCGCCGAACGACGCCGCGAACAAGTACGCATCGCCCTCTTTGAGCGTGAGCAGCGGCCAGGTGCGCTCCTTGCCCGTCTTGCGCCCGGTCGTCGTGAGCAGCACCAACGGCGCACCGTGAAACTTCCCGCCGATGCGCCCACCCGTGAGCTTGTACCAACCCCGGTTCAACGCCGAGAAGAACCGGATGAACCCCTTCGGCGACTGCACCATCGGGTTCTTCCTCTCGGCCATGGACGAGAACACTAGATCGCGTGTCTCCCTAGAATCCGAGCCATGGAAGACCGGAACACGCCTGGGCTGTACCTGGAGATGACGGACTCGCTCACGCCGGATGAATACGCGGCGAAGCGTGTGGACGAGGTGTTGGCGCTGCCAGGTGTCGACCGAGCGACCTGGTGGATCAACCTCAAGCGGGACCGCAAGGACCTGCCTCGGGTGCTCGACGAGTTCGACACGCTCGGCGTCTACGAGATCGACGACACGTTCACCGCGCCCACCACGGCTGAGGGCATCACGGGTCACCACTTCAATCGTTATCCCCGACCCGGGCAGGGTCGGCTCACCGGCAACCCAACCGTCGGCCTCTCGCTCGTGCTGATCAGCCCGACAACGCCCGACCAGGCGCAAGCGCTGCGCGATTGGGGCGACTTCGTACACCTCAACTGGATCGCCGCGGTCGGTGTGCCCGGTTACCAGATGATCACGCCGTACGAGAACGTCCACGGCAACGCCACCAGCGACGACGAGCCGCGCTTCATGCACTTCTACGAGATGGACACCGAAGACGCCGAGACCA
>CAMDCC010000314.1 GCA_945889545.1 Bifidobacterium breve
GACATGTTGGGCCTCAGCGCGGCGGATGCTGCCCGCGCTCGCCCTCGTGGCCATCCTCGGGGCGTGCGTCCCCCCGACGACCCCCCCGCCTCCGCCTACTGCGTTCGCGAGCATCGCGCCGCCGCAAGGCGCGACCCCCGGCGCGGCCGATGAGTGGTACTGGGCCCCGGCGCCCAACGGCCGGGCGGTGACCCTCGGCGTGTTCCGTCCGACCGGCCCGGGACCGATACCCCCCGCGTCGACCACCACGACGACCCAGCCACCGGTTACGACGACCCAGCCACCGGAGCCGGTCACCACGACGATCGCACCCGAGGCGACGACGACCACCAGTGCGCCCGAGCCACCGTCGGGGAGCGTGGCCAGCGAGTCACCGTTCGTGCGCCCAATCCCTGCCGGACCAAAGGGTCGCCCGCCGACGCTCATGATCCTGAACGGGGGTGACGGATTCCGCCGCGGGTATGAGACGCTCGCGCAACGGTTCGCCGCGCAGGGCTTCATCGTCATCGTCGGCTGCTGGTACGAGCACCCCACGCCGCTCGCACAGCGCGTCAACGGGATCGCATGCGTGAACGGGCCGAGCTGGAAGGGCATGAACGCCAGCTCCGTTGCTGACCTCGACGCGCTGGTCGCCGCCGCTTCGCTCGTGCCCGACGTCGATACGGCTCGACTCGCGATCCTCGGTCATTCGTACGGCGCCGGTGTTGCGCTCTTGCGTGCCGCGGCCGGACGGCCCGAGCCAGTCATCTCGTCGTCCGGATTCATCGCTCGCTTCCCCACGTACGACGGGGGTCTGCCCACGGACCAATACGCCGCGGAAAGGGCAGGTGGGATCCACGCACCGGTGCTCGTGATGCACGGTCGCGCTGATCCGATCACGCCCATGGGCCAGGCGTACGCCTTCGTTGCCGCCATGCCGTCTTCGAACCCGCCTACCACCGACTATGTCGCCGCTCCCGCAAGCCACATGTTCCCGTGGCAGAGCGAGCAGCTCAGCGACCGGCCCGGCGCGCCGATGTCGCAGCTGTACATCGAAGACATCAGTGCATGGGTGCACGCCCAGTTCGGATAGCGACCAGTTCGGAGAGCGTCCAGTTCGGTGAGAGCCCAGGCAGATGATCGTGCGCGGCAGGTACCCTGCCTCGCCATGACGACGATCTTCCATGACGACGACGCCGACCTGAAGGCGCTCGAGGGTGCCTCCGTGGCGGTGGTTGGATACGGCAACCAAGGGCGTTCGTGGGCGTTGAACTGGCGCGACTCCGGCTTCGATGTGCGCGTGTGCGTTCGGGCCGATGAGTCCCGAACGAAGGCCGAAGCCGACGGGTTCACGCCCCTCGACCTCGAGGACGCGAGCGACGTCGACGTGGTCTGTGTGCTCGTACCCGACGACGTGATCCCGTCGCTGCCGATCAAGCGGAAGGGCGATGGCCTCACGATCGTCGCGAGCGGGTACTGCCTGGCGTTCGACCGCTTCGACCCCGACGGCGACGTCGGGATGGTGGCGCCACGCATGCTCGGACCCGAGGTGCGCCTGTGTTACGAGGAGGGTATCGGCTTCATCACCGCGGTCGGCGTGCACCGCGACGTGACCGGTCGGGCACAGGCGCGCACGCTCGCTGTAGCGAAGGCGATCGGTGGGTTGCGCCAGGGTGCGATCGAGCTCACGCCGCGCCAGGAAGCGATCCTCGACCTTGCCGAAGAGCAAGTGCGCTCGGCGATCATGACGCAGGTGAGCGGCGCGTACGTGAAGTGCCTGCTCGAGTTCGGGATCCCGCTTGAGGCGATCATCACCGAGATGTCGCTCTCAGGCGAGAGCGAGCGCACGATGCGGCTCATGCGCGAGATCGGGTACGCGGGGCAGTTCCGGTTCCACTCGCCGACGAGCCAGTACGGCCAGCTCACCCGGCGCGAAGCGTTCGCAGACGTCGATGTGGCTCCGAAGATGCGAGAGATGCTCGAGCACATCGCGTCGGGCAACTTCGCCGACGAGTGGGATGCCGAGCGCGACGCCGGCTATCCCAACCTCGAGCGGCTCCGCGAGCAGCACGCCGGGGAGACCGTGGCCGCCTTCGAGAAGGAGATCCGCTCCAAGCTGGGCGAGGGCGCCGTCAAGAAGTAGCAGCCAGCGATTAGCAGTCAACAACGGTTGTTGATAGGTTCGCTTCCACATGAAGACGGTCGAAGAGCTCGCGGGGAGGTTCCGCACGCAGGGTCTGCGGGTGACTCCCCAGCGCGAAGCGATCTTCCGCTTGCTCCAGGCCAACGCTGAGCACCCGACCGTCGAAGCCCTCTATGAGTCGGCTCGCGTCGACATGCCCGCGATCTCGCTCAAGACCGTGTACCAGACCGTGCACGACCTCGAAGCGCTCGGTGAGGTCGCGCTGCTCGACGTGGGAACGGGGAGCGTGCGCGTCGACCCCAACGTCGAGCATGCGCACCACCACTTGATCTGTACCGAGTGCGGGAAGGTGCGCGACGTACTCATCGATGTGGGGGCTCTGCGTGTACCGGCTCGTGAACGCCGTGGTTTCACGGTCGCCGACGTCGAGGTGAACTTCCGCGGCGTGTGCGACGAGTGTGCCCCAACAGTCCGGAATACAGACCGAAAGAACCGAAGCAACCACATGAAAGGCAAGGACAGCTGATGCCCGACCTGAACGGATCCAAGACGCACGACAACTTGAAGGAGGCGTTTGCCGGTGAGAGCCAGGCCAACCGCCGCTACCTGTACTTCGCGCAGAAGGCCGACGTCGAGGGCTACCCCGACGTTGCCGCGCTGTTCCGCTCGGTCTCCGAGGGTGAGACGGGTCACGCGTTCGGCCACTTCGACTTCCTCGCCGAGGTTGGCGACCCCGTCACGGGCGTCGCGGTCGGTGCCACGTCCGACAACCTGAAGTCGGCGATCGAGGGCGAGACGTACGAGTTCACGGAGATGTACCCCGGGTTTGCCAAGACGGCGCGCGACGAGGGCTTCGACGAGATCGCGGAGTGGCTCGAGACGCTGGCCAAGGCGGAGAAGAGCCACGCCGGCCGCTTCACCCAAGGCCTCGACTCACTCAAGTAGCTCTGTCGACTCGTTCTGGTTTTTCGGCACGCTGACGCTCGCTCTGCGAGCGTCAGCGTGCCAAGAACTTGAGCCGAGATCACGTGAAGGGTTCTGTTCTGTGGTGACGCATCTGTACGACCCGCTCGACGCGACGTACGTCGATGGTGCAAACGCGCGGGTTGAGCGGGATCGCACCTTTCAGCTCTGTTCCGACTGCCGTATCTGTGTGAAGTTCTGCCCGTCGTTCAAGGACCTGTTCCGCATGATCGACGAGCGCGACGACGGCGCCGACGACGTGAAGTTCCTCACCGATGCGCAGCACAAGGTCGTTGTCGATGAGTGCTACCAGTGCAAGCTCTGTTACATCGTGTGCCCGTATAACCCGGAACAGGGTCAGGAGTCGGTAATCGACTT
>CAMDCC010000315.1 GCA_945889545.1 Bifidobacterium breve
CGCGGCCGTGCATGCGGCAGCCGTGATGTTGGACGACCCAGAGATCGGCGATCTCGATCGAGCAATCTCGGGTGCGCGCCTCCTCGCAGGCGAGGCTGCGTTGAAGAACGCGAAGTCGTCCTTGCAGGTTCACGGTGGGGTCGGGTTCACCTGGGAGTACGACGTGCACCTCTACTTGAAGCGCGCGTGGGTACTGAACACGGTGTTCGGGACCGCGATTGAGCACGCCGACGCGCTCGCCGCGCGCCTCTAGCCAGGTATGTAGAGAGACGGTCATGGCCGAATCAGACTGGAAGCCGTTGCTCGACGACCTCACGCTGCGCCGCGATGCGGCGCGGGCGATGGGCGGTCCGGATCGACTCGCGCGTCAGCACGAAGGTGGACGTTGGGATGCTCGTCGGCGGATCGGGGCGCTCTTCGACGCAGACACGTTCGTCGAGCTCGGCACCTTGGTTGGTTCGGTGCATCGGGGGGTCACGCCGACGGCTCCGGCCGACGGGCTTGTTGCCGGCCACGGTCTCGTGCATGGCCGCCCTGTGCTCGCCGCCGCCGAGGACTTCACCGTCATGGGCGGGTCGATCGGTCACGGCACCACCGCGAAGCGGCAGCGTCTGGCCGATCTTGCGCGCCAGGAGCGCGTCCCGCTTGTAATGCTTCTCGAGGGAGCAGGGGAGCGCACCCAGAACGCGTTCGAGCGGCGTGGGCGCGCCCCCAACGACCTCCAGACGTTGGCGCGCCTCGCGGGTCTTGTGCCGTCCGTCTGCGTCGTCATGGGGCCATCCGCCGGGCACGGCGCGTTGACCGCGCCGCTCATGGACTTCGTGATCATGGTCGAGGGTGCCGCGCTCTTCTCGGCCGGGCCGCCCCTCGTCCGCTCGTCGATGGGCGAAGAGGTGACGAAAGAGGAGCTCGGCGGCACCGCACTGCACACGGCAGTGAGTGGCGTCGCACACAACGCTGCTCCCGACGATGCCGCAGCGATCGAGCTCGTCCGTCGGTACCTGGGGTTCTTTCCATCGAACGCCTGGGAGCACCCACCGGCTGCTCCGGTGGGTGTTGATCGTGATCTACGGGCGACGCCCGAGCTGCTCGAGCTGATCCCGGCCGATCCGCGCAAGGGATACGACGTCCGCGACGTCATCGGCGCGGTCTTCGACGCCGATTCCGTGCTGGAGGTCCAGCCCGCGTTCGGACGCCCGGTCGTCACGGCGCTGGCCCACCTTGGCGGGGTCGCGGTCGGGGTGGTCGCCAACCAGCCTGCGGCAAAGGCCGGGTCGATCGACGCCGACGCTGCCGACAAGGGCGCGCACTTCCTGGAAGTAATGGACGCGTTCCATCTTCCGGTGGTGTTCCTTGCCGACAACCCAGGCGTGCTCGCCGGAAGTTCGTCGGAGCGTGCCGGCATCCTCCGTCACGCCGCTCGCATGTTCGCGGCGCAAGCGCGTCTCCGGTCGCCGAAGCTCCACGTCACCCTGCGCAAGGCGTACGGCTTCGGCTCGTCACTCATGGCGATGAACCCATTCGATGACCAGACGGTCACGTTGGCGTTCCCGGGTGCCCGATTGGGAGCGATGCCGGCCGAAGGCGGAGGCCAAGCAGCCGGGCTCGGGGCCGACACGCAAGCGCTCCTGGAGCACGCCGAACTTGGTGGCGCGTACTCCTCAGCCGACACGATGGGCTACGACGAGGTGATCGAACCGGCCGAGCTGCGCAACGCGCTCCTTGGCGCGTTGCGCCTCACCGAGAGTCGGCGACGGGCGCCGGTTGAACCCGCCGCGCACCACAACATCAGGCCCTGACGCCGCGGCTATTCCACAAAGGTGAATGTCGGCGTCATCACGATCTCCGTGGTGACGCTGTTGGCGATGAAGCACTCCTTGTGGGCGACCTCGCACAGATGGGCGACTCGCTCCTCGGCCGCCGCACCCCGCACCGTGATCTGCGGGCGCAGGTTGATGCGGGTGATGCGCATGGGTCTCGGGTTCTCCGGCATCACGCCGTCGGCATCGTCGGTGTAGCTGACGACATCGATCCGAGCGCGTGCCGCGACTGCCAGGAACGACAGCAGTTGGCACGACGATGCTGCGAGCACCAGGAGCTGCTCAGGGTTCAACAGGTTCGGGTCGCCGCGGTAGACGGGGTCCGAGGTGAGGTCGAGCGCAGCGATCGCTGGAGGTGCAGCCCCGCGATGACTCCGGTCGTACGCGTCGTAGCCATCACCCGTCGAACCGGTCCAAGCGCATGTGACTGTGAAGGTGTGATCGTGACCGCTCACGGTTTGCGCACGCTCCAGATCTCTTCGGCGGGCCAGTTGCGAGCCCACTCGTACGGCACGAAGTCGGTGTAAGTCGTCGAGGTGTCGACCGGAGGACGGAGCTCCACGAGATCGTCGACTACCAGCCCGTGGGTTCCGAACAGACGAATCCAGTCGCCATACGGGAGCTGGAAGTCGACGGTGCCTTCCTCGAAGTCGAAGACTCGTTGATCGAAGTACGGCGTTTGGAGTCGACGAGTCTGCTTGCGCTTGGCCGCGTTCCAACACAGGTAGTAGATGAGGGTCGCCTTGTTGAAGACGAGCCGACCACCGGCTCGGAGCAGTCGCGCGATCTCGGGCACGGACCGCTCGGGATCACAAAACGACATGGCGCCGTGGTCGCAGAACACCAGATCAAACGACGCATCACGGAGCGGCACCGACTCGCCAGCCGCGCAGACGAGGCGAACTCCCGTGCCCGCGGCCACTCCGTTGTGTGTGGCATGACGGAGCTGGGCGCGCGACTGGTCCAGTGCGACCACGCGAGCTCCCTCGCGTTCGAGCGCAATCGCCCAGTCGCCAGCGCCGCAGCCGTACTCGAGCACGTCGAGCCCCGCCACGTTGCCGAGCATGCCGAGCTCGGTCTCAGGGATTCCCCACGCTCCCCACACCTTGCCGCGAGCGAGCTGCGCCCCATGCGCGGCCTGGTACTCGTCGGCGTCGGCGTCCCAGAAGTCGCGGTTGCGCCGTTCGTGTACGGAGGTCACCAGTTGCGTCGCGGCGTCACTACTTGTCGAGGAGCTTCTGACGAGCATCACGAGCCTTGTGCCACTCGTCGAGGAACGCGTCCTTTCCCTTCATCGCGGCAGCACCAGCCGCGCCGGCCGCCGACTGCACGTCGTCGGCCACCTTCGAGAAGGTGTCGCCCAACTCGGAGACCACTTGCTCAGCTTGCGTTGCCACCGACTTCCAAGCACCGGCTCCGGCCTTTTGCGCGTCGTCGAGCTTGACCATCGCCTCGCCTTGACGCTTACGGAGCGCCTCGATGCCCGGTGTGAGCCGGTCGCGCACCTCGGCTTGGGCGAGATCTGCTTGTACACGCAACTCGTCGATCTGGGTCTTCAACTTGTCCAACGCGGATTGTGCCTGTTGCCGGTACTCGTTCTGGTCGTTGTCGTCGGCCATGGTGTGCTCCGTTCT
>CAMDCC010000316.1 GCA_945889545.1 Bifidobacterium breve
CAGGATCGAGCGACTCGTGCTCGTCCATCGCTCGCAACGTCGCGAGCTTTCCTCCCGTGTCAGTGCCGAGCGTGCCGCGCGGGTCGTTCAGCATCGTGAGCGCGCCGTAGATGCACAGCAGCGCTATTGCCGAAACGATGGCGCGGCGCGGCGAGCTCACTCCCGCTTGCGGGCCTGCATCGCCATGAGACGAGGAAAGTTCGCCGCCTCCGCATACTCGGGTGCCTGCGCGAGGAAACCCGGCGGGGGTGGCGGCTCGTCCATACGCTCGACGAGGAGCCCGCACTCCGACATCACGTTGATGTATCGGCTCAGCGGGCGATGCATGAAGGGCAACCTCACGCCGGGAGCAACTTCCTCCACGGCCACGTTGTCAGGGAGATATGGCCCGATCCGCCAGTACTGCTCCTCCAAGATGTGGTCGTCGATCCAACCGCTTCCAGGGGCCTGGAGCAGCGGGTGGTTGAGGAAGAGGACGAAGCAGCCGCCGGACGCGAGGACCCGGCCGACCTCATGGATGGCCGGCTCGAACGGATTGAGATGCTCGAGCGTGAGGCAGATGACGACGGCGTCGAACGCACCCGACGCGAACGGCAGTCGCTCGGCCGAACTCCTGACGTAGAGCACGCCGCCGCCGCGCGCAGTAGCGGCCACGAGCTGCCCGGCCGTTGGGTCGACGCCCACCGTCCACGCGCCTTGCCCGGCCACTCGCCGCGATACCTGACCCTCGCCGCACCCCACATCGAGCACCCGCGTCGCGCCCGCGAGGTACTCGTCGACGAGCGGCAGGATCTGCTCCTCATACTCAGGATCCGCGCCGTCCGTGAAGTGCTCCTGCCACCACCCGGCGTGCTCGTCCCATTCGGTCATCTTGATTTGGTCACTTTGTGACCAAATCAAGAAGAGGCGCGAGGAAGCGGCCGGTGTGGCTCTCTGGGGTCTTGGCGATGTGCTCCGGTGGGCCTTCGGCGATGACGCGGCCGCCGCCGTCGCCGCCTTCGGGACCGAGGTCGACGATCCAGTCGGCCGACTTGATCACGTCGAGGTTGTGCTCGATCACCAACACGGTGTTGCCGGAGTCGACGAGCCGTTGGAGCACGCCGAGCAGGCGGCGCACGTCTTCGAAGTGCAAGCCGGTCGTGGGCTCGTCGAGCATGTAGATCGTGCGCCCGGTGGCGCGCTTGCCGAGCTCCGATGCGAGCTTCACGCGTTGCGCCTCACCGCCCGAAAGCGTGGGCGCAGGCTGCCCGAGCCGCACGTATCCCAGCCCGACGGCGTTCAGACATTCGAGATGCCGAGCGATCGTGGGCTGGTTGCCGAAGAACTCGAGGGCCTCTTCGATCGACAGGTCGAGGACGTCGGCGACGTTCTTACCTTTGAACGTGATGTCGAGCGTGTCGCGGTTGTAACGCGCGCCCTTGCACACTTCGCACGGCACGTACACGTCGGGCAGGAAGTGCATCTCGATCTTGATCGTGCCGTCGCCCGAGCAAGCCTCGCAGCGGCCACCCTTGACGTTGAACGAGAACCGCCCGGGGAGGTAGCCGCGCACCTTGGCTTCCTGCGTTGCTGCGAAGAGTGAGCGGACCTTGTCGAACAGGCTCGTGTACGTGGCCGGGTTCGAACGGGGTGTGCGACCGATCGGCGACTGGTCGATGAGGATCACCTTGTCGAGGTGCTCGGCGCCTTCGAGGGTCTTGTGCCGACCGGGCACGGTCTTCGACTTGTACACGCGCTGCATGAGTGCGTGGTACAGGATGTCGTTCACCAGCGTGGATTTGCCGCTGCCGCTCACACCGGTGACCGCGACGAAGCAACCGACTGGGAATCCGGCGTCGATGTTCTGGAGATTGTGCTCGTGCGCGTCGCGCACGATGAGCCAGTTGTCCCCCGGCGGTCGACGTCGATCAGGGATAGGGATGCTCCGCTTCCCCGACAGGTATTGACCGGTAAGCGAGCGAGGCTCTGCGAGCACGTCGGCGAGCGTTCCCTCGGCGACGATCTCGCCACCGTGCTCACCCGCGCCGGGGCCGATGTCGACCACGTAGTCGGCGACTCGGATCGTCTCCTCATCGTGCTCAACGACAATCACGGTGTTCCCGAGCTCCCGCAGTCGGATGAGCGTGTCGATCAGCCGTTGGTTGTCGCGCTGGTGCAGCCCGATTGACGGCTCGTCGAGCACGTACAGGACACCCACCAGGCCACTGCCCACCTGGGATGCCAGCCGGATGCGTTGCGCTTCCCCACCCGCGAGCGTGGCCGACGACCGGTTGAGGTTGAGGTAGTCGAGGCCCACGTCGAGCAGGAACTGCATGCGCTCGTTGACTTCCTTGACGACACGCTCGGCGATGATGCGATCCCGCTCGGAGAGCTCGAGCGACACCAGGAATGCGGCCGCCTTACTAATGGAGAGCTCGCCGACCTCGTAGATGTTCTTGTCGGCGATGGTCACGGCCAGCGACGCCGGCCGCAGGCGCGCGCCGTGACACGCCGGGCACGGCACCTCGCGCATGTAGCCCTCGATCTGCTCCCGAGCGCGGTCGCTCTCGGCATCCGAGTGACGGCGCTCCAGCCATGGGATCACGCCCTCGAACGCGGTGTGGTACGAGCGTTGGCGGCCGTAGCGGTTTCGATACACCACGTGAACCGCGCGATCCCCGGTGCCCTGTAGTACGGCGGCGCGCGCCCGTTTGCCGAGCTTCTTCCACGACGTGTCCATCTCGAAGCCGAACTCCTCGGCCACCGCTTCGAGGACCCGATCGAAGTAACGACTGCGGAAGCCCGACCACGGTGCGATCGCGCCGTCGGCAAGCGAACGGTCGTCGTCGGGAACCACAAGCTCGGCATCGACTTCGAAGCGCGTGCCCAAGCCATCGCAGCGCTCGCATGCGCCATACGGCGAGTTGAAGGAGAAGTTGCGGGGCGCGAGCTCATCGAACGACAGCCCGCAATGCGTGCACGCGAGGTGCTCAGAGAAGGTGAGTGTTTCGGTCGGCTCGTCGCCGTCCTTCGAACCGCTCCCCGAAGGCGGAACGATCTCGACTTCGGCCACACCCTCGGCGAGTCGCAATGCCGTCTCGAGTGAGTCGGTGAGTCGCCGCTCGATCCCGGCCTTGCGCACGAGCCGGTCGACGACCACTTCGATGGTGTGCTGCTCGTAGCGAGCGAGCTTGAACTGGTCGGTCAGTTCATGCAGCTCGCCGTCGACGCGCGCACGCGTGAACCCCTGCGCCGCGAGCTCTTTCAGCAGCGCGTCGTACTCACCTTTGCGGCCCCGCACCACGGGGGCGAGCACCTGGAATCGGGTGCCATCGGGCAGCTCGAGCACGCGGTCGACGATCTGTTGTGGCGTTTGGCGCTTGATGACCCGTCCACACTTCGGACAGTGCGGCACACCGATGCGCGCGTACAGCAGGCGGAGATAGTCGTAGACCTCGGTGACCGTTCCCAC
>CAMDCC010000317.1 GCA_945889545.1 Bifidobacterium breve
ACATCAAGCGAGTGCCTCGTAGGCAGCCTCGACGAGCCCCGCCGATCGCGGGTCGGGTTCCATCGCCATCTTCATCTGGCTCATGACATAGCCGAAGCTGAGCCCTCGGTCGGGATCGGCGAACGCGACTGACCCGCCGGCACCCGAGTGCCCAAAGGTGCGCGGACCAACACCCGGCGGGAACGTGGGCGCCAACATGAAGCCGAGCCCAATCGTCAGCGGCTGACCGATGACGCAGTCGGGTCCATCGGAGAGCACCACACTCGCTCGAGCCACCGTCTCATCCGAGAGCAGGCGCACACCGTCGACCTCTCCGATGCACGCCGCGTACATGCGCGCCAACGATCGCGCGTCGCCATGCCCGTTGGACGACGGCATCTCGGCCGCCCGCATCTGGCGCGTGTTCCACATGTCGTTGTAGGCGAACAAGCTCGACGGGCCACTCATGACGCGTCCCATCAATGTGGACTGGTCGCCGAGAACTTGGTCGATGAATGCCTGCGCCTCGGCGTCGTACTGCACGGGATACATGCGAGCAACGGTCGCATCGAGCGCGTCGGAGACGCCGATGTGGAAGTTGAGTCCGAGCGGCGCCGCGATCTCATTCGCGAAGTACGTGCCCGGGCTCACGCCGGTGATGCGACGGATGATCTCGCCGACAATCCATCCGTACGAACGGGTGTGGTATCCGTGCTGTGTGCCCGGTTCCCAAACCGGTGCCTGCGCCGCGATCCCCTCGACGATCGGATCCCACGCCGCGACGTCGTCGAGTGTGAAGTCGCCCTGCACCTCGGCGAGACCGGCGCGGTGTGACAACGCCCAGGCCACGGTGATGTACGCCTTGCCGTTGGCAGCGAACTCCGGCCAGTAGTCGGCCACCGGTGCGTCGGGGTCGAGCCGACCTTCTTGGATCAGCTTGTTGGCGCACACGGCAGTCGCGCCCTTCGTGCACGAGTACGCGATGACGATCGTGTCGCGCTCCCACGGCCGTTCCGGCTCGACTTCGGCCACGCCCCCCCAGATGTCGACGACCGGCGCGCCGTCGACGTAGACCGTGCACGCGGCACCGACCTCGTCGTGCTCGGCGAAGTTGACGGCAAACGCGTCGGCCACGGCCTCGAAACCCGGCTCGACTAGACCGTGAACGTTCACCATCGTGCTGCTCCCGCTCCGCTACTTCCGCATCGCTCCACCCGCTCCACCCGCTCCACCCGCTCCACCCGCTTCGCTCGCAGCACAGCGCGACGACTGATCATGTCCCTAAGCGCTGCAGCACCGCGTCGGCGTCGTGGATGATCCGGTCGATCAGCTCGGCCACAGTCGGCAGCTCGTCGATTACCCCGACGCCCATCCCGGTCGGCAGGATGCCCGTCTCGAGGTGGCCATCGACCATCGTCGCCTTCGTGAGCATCGGCGCGTTCGCCGCCATCATCATCTGCCCATAGGTCAGGTCTTGGCTGCGCTTCATTGCAAGCCCTTCACGGATCAGCTCGCGCAGGGGCGTGCCTGTGAGCTTGCGGAATCGAAGCGCGTTGATCGCCGCCCGCGGGAACGCGACGAGTCGACCCGCACCTTCAAGTCGGTCGATCACCTTCGTGCGGATCACCCGCTGCGGCGCGCCATCGATGGCCCGCGTGACGACAGTGCCGGTGACCGGCGTGTCGAGATACACCGACTTCACGCCGTCGGGGACCCCACTCTCCTTCGTGAGCAGGAAGCGCGTCCCCATGGCGATCCCCTCGGCCCCGTACGCGAGCGCGGCGACGAGCCCGCGCCCGTCGAAGAAGCCGCCCGCCGCGAGCACCGGTATGTCGACCGCGTCGACGACTTGCGGGACGAGGAGCGTGGTCGGAACCACGCCCGTGTGCCCCCCACCCTCGGCGCCTTGCGCGATCACTGCGTCGACGCCGAGCGCCGCCACCTTCTCGGCATGCCGACGTGCGCCGACGGTCGGCACGACGACGAGCCCGGCATCCTTGAGCTTCTTGACCACGCGCTCGGCTGGCGGACTGGCAAAGCTCGCCACACGCACACCCTGCGCGATCAGCACATCGGCCCGATCTTCGATATCGGGGGCGTCGGCGCGCAGGTTCACGCCGAACGGCTTGTCGGTGCACTCCTTGATCTCACGCACCGCGGGGAGCAGCTCTTCGAACGTGAGCGTGGCGCCGGCAAGGATGCCGAGTCCACCCGCGTTGCTCGTGGCCTGCGTGAGCCCTGGTCCGGCCACCCATCCCATTCCTGTCTGGACAATCGGGTATTGCACGCCGAACAGGTCACACAGTCGGGTGTGCAGCGCCGCATGCATCACGACCTCGCGAGGGTCACGACCCGAGCTCCCCATCACGCAAACCCTTGGGATCGAGCAGCTCACGCACAAGCCGCAGATCCTCTTCGGTGGGTGCGCGGGTCTCGGACACGTCGGAAGGGACGACGAGTGGGAAGCCGGTCGCGGCCTGTACCTCGTCGACCGAGACACCCGGGTGCAACGAACGCACCCGCATCGAGTGATCGGACGTCTCGAAATCGAGCACGGCGAGGTTCGTGACGACACGTCGAATCTCGTGGAACTGGCTTGCGGCCGGACCCGCGAGCGCGACGCGGTCGTAACCAACACCCGACACGCAGTCGACGGCCTCGACAAAGACCCGCGGTGAATGCACAGGCACCCAGTAGCTCGTGGGGTGATTCACGGTGTTGCCAGGCGCGCCGCGCACACCGAGCAACTGCGCCTTCGGCTTGGCCCACGGACCGATGCACGCGATGTTCTGGTTGCCGAAGCGGTCGATCTGCGTCGCACCCATCATCACATGGCGCTTGCCCGCCCACACCACGTCGAACACCTTCGCGAATGGCATCCACGCCTCGACAACCTTGGGCGCATCGAGCGGTGCGTCGGATGCGATCGGTGCTGCAAGCTGCAACGCGTCACCGTCGGTGTACACAAGGTCGGGCTCGAACGTGAGCGCAGCCAGCCGGACTCCCAGTGTCGGGATCACCCCGATCGGGCTGGCGAGGATCTCGCCGTCGCCGCGCCACGCTTCGGCACACGCAACCACACAGATCTCGGCCAGGGTAGGAATGCTCACCTCCATTGCTCCGCTCCCACTCCGCTACTTCCGCATCGCTCCGCTCGCTTCATCCGCTGCGCTCGCTCCGCAGAGAATCCAACAACCCTCGCTCCGCTCCCACTCCGCTACTTCCGCATCGCTCCGCTCGCTTCATCCGCTGCGCTCGCTCCGCAGAGAACTTGCGGCCAGCTTGCGGTATTCGGGTTCGGGTACGTCGATCCACTTCGCGCGAAAGGCCTTCCACGCATCGTCGTCCTTGGCTGATGCTGCGTACTCGCGCTGGAGCACTTCATCGCGCGGGTAGTCGGGCACACAGTGCGTGAAGTGCGCACCGAACGGGGCCTCGACAACGCCGTGTGTCCACATCCGGCTGATGCGGA
>CAMDCC010000318.1 GCA_945889545.1 Bifidobacterium breve
CCCGACGGCGCGGCTGTCGTCGTGACATGGGATGAGTCGGTGGCCGATGCCGTCGATGCCGCGATCGACAAGCTCCTCGTCGATTCGCCCCGTCGCGCGGACATCGAGTCCACTCTCGCGAGTGGTGGGCGCGCAGTGATCGTGGACGACGCCGCCGCGGCCATGGCCGTCGTCAATGCGATCGCGCCAGAGCACCTCGAGCTGCTCAACGTCGATCCGGAGTCGCTCGTGCCCTTGGTCAGAAATGCAGGTGCAGTGTTCTGTGGTCCTTGGGCGCCGGCCGTTGTCGGCGATTACGTTGCCGGGGTGAACCACGTGCTGCCGACTGGTGGATCGGCGCGCTTTGCGAGCGCGCTGCGCGTCGACGACTTCCGCAAGCACATTCACGTGGTGCAGGTGGACGAGGCCGCGTTGCAGCGAGTGACCCCGTATGTGGAAGCGTTTGCCGACGTGGAAGGGCTCCCCGAGCACGGCCGATCGGCCTCCCGACGTTGGACGTCGCGATGAGCCTCCCGAAGCCGCGCCCCGACCTCGCTGCGCTCGAGGGTTATCACTCGCCCCAACTCGACGTCGACGTCCGGCTCAACACCAACGAGAGCCCGTACGCGCCCCCGGCAGCCTTCGTCGACGCCTGGCTCGGCGCGCTCCGCGAGGTGCCGCTGAACCGCTACCCGGATCGGGACGCCCGTGAGCTTCGGGCCGGTATCGCGGCCGCGCTCGGGCAACCAGCAGAGCGCGTGTTCAGCGCGAACGGATCCAACGAAGTCCTCCAGACGTTGCTCTTGACCTACGGGGGCCCCGGACGCCGTGCGCTTGTTTTTGAGCCCACATATGCGTTGCACGCCCACATCGCGCGCATCACGGCCACCGAGGTGGTGACTGCCGAGCGCGCGGCCGACTTCACGATCTCGCCGACCGAAGCGGGCGTGATGATCGCCGCCGAACGACCAGCGGTGGTCATGGTCTGTAGCCCGAACAACCCCACCGGCACCGTGGAGTCGCGGGCGACGATCGAGGCATTGCTCGCCGCGGTCATCGATCACGGTCCGGGGTTGCTGGTGGTCGATGAGGCATACGGCGAGTTCGCCGAGCACAGCGCGCTCGAGCTCGTTGCCGACGATGTACCGCTCGTGGTCGTGCGCACGTACTCGAAGGTGTGGTCGCTCGCAGCGTTGCGTCTCGGGTTCGCGGTCGGCCCCGAGGCGATGATCGCGGAGTTCGAGAAGACCGTGCTGCCGTACCACCTGTCGGCGGCCACGCAAGTGGCCGGTTGCGAGGCACTGGGCTTCGACGGCGAGATGCGCGAGCGGGTGGGCGCGCTCGTGGCCGAACGCCACCGGCTCGCGGGTGCGCTGGCTCGACTTCCGGGCCTCACCGTGTATCCCTCGGGCGCCAACTTCGTACTTGTGCGGGTCGACGGCGATGGTCACGCGCTCTGGGAGCGCTTGGTGGAACGCGGGATACTGGTGCGAGACTTCTCACGGTGGCCGCGACTCGACAACTGCCTGCGGATCACTGTGGGTACGCCCGAGGAAGACGACGCTCTGCTTGCAGCCCTGCGCGACGCACTCACTAAGGAGGCCGCATGAGTCAGGCACTGCGACGAGCAGAGCGGCACCGCGCGACCAAGGAGACCCAGATCGACCTGACGCTGGATGTCGACGGGTTGGGCGACGCGTCGGCATCTACGGGGATCCCTTTCTTCGACCACATGCTGGAGCAGTTCGGGAAGCACGGCGGCCTGAATCTCGCGATCGACGCGAAGGGCGACCTCGAGGTCGATCTGCACCACACCGTCGAGGATGTCGGCATCGCGTTGGGGGAGTCGCTCAAGGAGGCGCTGGGCGACAAGGCCGGCGTGCGCAGATTCGCGTCTGCGATCGTGCCGCTCGACGAGGCGCTTGTTGAGGTGGCGCTCGACCTGTCGGGCCGCCCGTTCCTCGTCTACGAGGTGGATCCCGTCTCCGAGTGGATCGGCACGTTCGATCCGCAGCTCTGTGAGGAGTTCTGGCGCGCGTTCGTAGTCGCGGCCGGGATCACGTTGCACATCCGCAAGATCTCCGGCAAGAACGGTCACCACATCATCGAGGCGTCGTTCAAGGGTGTCGCTCGATCGCTGCGCGACGCAGTGAAGATCGAAGGTACCGACGTCCCCAGTACCAAGGGCTCGCTCTGAGCATGCAGGCTCGGTTGACGCTCTACCCGGCGATCGACATCCGGGCGGGGCGAGCGGTGCGGCTGCACCAGGGTGACTTCGGCGCTGAGACGGTCTACGACGACAACCCAGTCGCGGTGGCCCGCGCGTTCGCCACGGCCGGCGCCGAATGGATTCACGTTGTCGACCTGGATGCCGCGCGCTCGGGAGAACCCGCCAACCTCGCGGTGATCGAGAACATCGCCGGCGCGGTGTCTTGCCCTGTCCAAGTGGGCGGTGGGATCCGGAGCGCGGCAGCCGCGCGTACCGTCCTCCTCGCTGGAGCGGCGCGCGTCGTGGTCGGAACGGCGGCGATCGAAGATCCCGGACTCGTCGACGACCTCTGCGCGCTCCACCCGGGGTCGGTCGCCGTGGGACTCGACGCGCGAGGCATGGAAGTTGCGGTGCGCGGTTGGGTCGAGGGATCCGGGCACGACTTGATCGAGACCGCCACGCGCTTCGGTGATTCGGGTGTCGCGGCGCTCATCGTCACCGAGATCGGACGCGACGGCACGATGGAAGGCCCGTCGCTCGACCAGTTGCGGGCCGTGCTCGCAGCGACCGAAGTGCCGGTGATCGCCAGTGGTGGGATCGGTGGCCTCGGCGACCTCCACGCGCTCGCCGAGCTCGAGGCGGCGGGTCGGCGCCTGGCCGGCGCCATCGCGGGCCGAGCGCTCTACGAGGGCCGCTTCACCCTGGCTGAGGCGCTCGCCGCACTCGCCTGACCAGCCCTCGTGCGCCTCCGGGTCAGGAGGCGCGCGCTCCAAGGATCCTTGGGGTACCGTCCGCGCGAGAACCCAGCCCGAGAAGCCAGCCCGAGATGAAGGAGGAGACGACGCGGAGCGCTGGCCGGACGGCCGGGAGCGCGAAGCAGAGTCGACCCGAAAAGGAGGAGTTGCATGACTGACCCCGACCACCTCGACGAGGGATTCTTCTGGCGGTACCGCGAGCTGCTCGACGCGGAGGACGCCGCCTTCGACGAGCTCGAGCATGCCTACGAAGAAGGCGACCGGGCTCGCTACGAGCAGGATCTCGCGCTCTGGCGCACGGTGGTGGAGCGTCGTGCAGTGTTCCTCGATCGCACCGGCTTCGGTCCCGGTGGCGCCACCGCCGGCACCCCCCGCCTCGTCACCAGCTAGTGGTACGTCGCTGAATTAGCGAGGCGGGTTAGGTTGGCGGTATGCCGGTGATGATTGCTGTTGCGTTGAAGGTGTCTCGGTCGCAGCGTCGAGAGTTGGAGCGGTTGGCTCGGTC
>CAMDCC010000319.1 GCA_945889545.1 Bifidobacterium breve
ATGACAGCCCCGATGACAGCCCCGATGACAGCCCCGATGACAGCCCCGATGACAGCCCCGATGACAGCCCCGATGACAGCCCCGATGACAGCCCGAATGACAGCCCGAATGACAGCCCCAATGACCCCTGGTGATCGTTGATGACCAGGGAGCGCCGACACCGGCTGGTACCCTGACGGTTCCGTCCAGATTCCAGCCCCCCGTTTCAGCTCGCCTTCCCAGCTCGCCTCTCCAGGCCAAAACGGTTTCCTCATGCTGCGCTTCGAAAACGTCTCCAAGGTCTACAAGGGAAACATCGCCGCGCTTCGCGACATCTCCATCGATGTCCAGAAGGGCGAGTTCATCTTCCTTGTCGGGCCATCAGGTTCTGGGAAGTCCACCTTCCTGCGGTTGCTCCTGCGCGAGGAAGATCCCACCAGCGGTCGGATCGTGGTGGCGGGCCGCGACATCTCGGCGATGTCGCACTGGAAGACCCCCCAGCTGCGCCGCAACATCGGCACCGTCTTCCAGGACTTCAAGCTGCTGCCCACCCGCACGGTCTACGAGAACGTGGCCTTCGCGATGGAGGTCATCGGTCGGCCTCGCCACGTGGTGCGCACCCAGGTCCCGCAGGTGCTCGACCTCGTAGGCCTGGCGAAGAAGGCCGGTCGCCTCCCCACCGAGCTCTCCGGTGGTGAGCAGCAGCGGGTCTCGATCGCCCGTGCATTCGTGATCCGCCCGTTGATCGTCCTCGCCGACGAGCCCACGGGAAACCTCGACCCAGCCACGACCGTTGGCATCATGCGCATCCTCGACCGCATCAACCGGACGGGCACCACCGTGGTGATGGCGACGCACGACCAACGCATCGTCGACGCGATGCGTCGACGAGTCGTCGAGCTCGATCGAGGGAGCCTCGTGCGCGATCAGGTCCGCGGTATCTACGGGACCGGGGGCTAACCACTCCTGATGGGGCGAATCCGGTACTTCGCGCGCGAAACGGTTGTCTCGCTCCGACGCAACTTGATGATGACGATCGCCGGTGTGCTCACCGTGACCGTGTCGTTGTCGCTGTTCGGAGGTGGCCTCCTGCTCACGAAGTGGGCCGGACACGGCACCGAGCGGATCAAGGGCGACGTCAAGCTCGAGGCGTTCATGCAGGTGCACGCAACCGATCAGCAGATCGCAGATGTTCAGGCCGCGCTCGACACCGATCCACAGGTCAAATCGGTCAAGTTCCTCGACAAAGAAGCCGCGTTCGAGGAGTTCAAGAAGATCTTCAAAGAGCAGCCAGACCTTGTGAAGAACATCAACGCCGACTCGCTGCCCGTCTCGTTTCGCATCGCTCCGACGCAAGCCGAGGTGACTCCTGTCATCCAACGCCGCTACGAGGCGATGAGCGGTGTCGACGAGGTGGCGACGCCGGAGAAGGCGATCAAGGGCCTCATCGACGTGACCGACAAGGTGCAGCTCGGGCTCCTCGCGTTGTCGCTCATCCTGCTCGTTTCGTCGTTGTTCCTCATCGTGAACACGATCCGGCTGGCCACGTTCGCTCGCCGCCGTGAGATCGAGGTGATGAAGCTCGTCGGTGCCTCGAACTGGTTCGTGCGGGTGCCGTTCCTCGCCGAGGGCCTGGCCCAGGGTCTGACCGGGGCCGGAATCGCCACGTGCGCCGTGATCGCGTTGAAGTTCTTTGGTTTCGACAACTGGTTCAAGGATCCGGACACCATCTTCAACCGGTTCGTGGTGACCGATGGGGACGTGCTGGTCGTCGCGCTCTTCGTCTTCGTCGCCGGTGTGATCATCGGCCTGCTGGGGTCGATCTTCGGCCTCCGGAGGTTCCTCCGCACCTAAACCCCTGGCGCGCTTGCTGGATCCCTTTGTGCAGCAAGGGTTCACAGGTTCTCTCCGCTCGCCAGCGCCTCGAAATATGGCCTGTTGCTGATGTGACTGTTGTTGTCTACCCTGGACTTCCCCATGCGCAGGTCCTCCCCTCTCCGCCTGATTCTCCGTGCCGTCCCGGTCGTTCTCCTCGGCCTGGCGGTCATCGTCGCGCCCACCTTCGCGGGGGCGACCCCGAGCGACGATCGCAGGCGGGAGCTCCAGGAGCAGATCGGCGAAGCCTCGAAGGCCGAGGCCGCCGCGCTTGCCGAGCTCCAGACCATCCGGGACCGCAAGGCAACCATCGACGCCCGCGTCGCTGCGATCGACGCCGAGCTCGGCGGGGCCGAGTCCAAGCTGGCTCCGCTCCAGGCCGAGGCCGACCGGCTCGCCGCTGAATACGTCTCCCTCCAGGCGGAGATTGCCGCCACGCAGGAACGACTCGACGCAGCGCAGCTCATCTTGAACGAGACGGCCGCGAGCCTGTACATCTCCGAACGAAACGGCGCCTCGTACGACACCGTCTTCGCTTCGCGACCAGACCAGCTCGTCACCCAGAGTCAGTACCTCGATCGTGTCTCCGCGCGTCGGCGCCGGATCGTGAAGCGGGTCACGGTGTTGCGCAACGACCTCGAGGATCAACGCAAGCAGCTCGAGCAGCAGAAGACGGAGGCTGACGCGATCGCCGCCGAAGCGCGCGCGATCCGCGACCAGATCGCTGCCCTCCGCGCTGAGATCGAGCCTGCGCGCGCCCAGGCCGCGCAAGAGCAGTCGCTCGAACAACAGTCCCTCGCGAGCATCCGCGCGAGCAAGGCACAGTTCGAAGCCGAGCTCGCCGCGATGCAGGTCACCTCGGACAGCATCTCGTCGCGCTTGCGTGCCCGTGGCGGCTTCGGTGGCGCGGCACCGTGTGAGGCGCGACCGGTCCCAGGTCCGATCACCAGTGGCTACGGCAACCGCTATCACCCGGTCTTGCACTACAACCGGATGCACACCGGTGCCGACATGCGCGCGAGCTCCGGCACGCCAATTCACGCGTGCCGCGGTGGCGTGGTTGCGATCGCTGGCTCGCAAGGTGGGTACGGCAACGCGGTCGTCATCGACCACGGCGGCGGCATGGCCACGCTCTACGCGCACCAGTCGCGTCTGGCGGTCAGCGAAGGTCAGACGGTGAGCGCCGGCCAGATCATCGGGTACGTCGGGAGCACCGGGATGTCGACGGGTCCGCACTTGCACTTCGAAGTGCGCCTCACCGGGAACCCTGTCGACCCCGCTGCTTACTTGTAGCTGTCTCACGGTTTCGCGTACGGCTCCGGCGCCCGGACGCCAGGGGTCGGTCGGCGGACTCAGACAAGCAGTCCGGCATCGCTCCGCTCGCCAGCCTGAACTCGCCGGCGCCCGACCCCTGGGATCCGGACGCGAGTAGGTCCGCCCCTTACCGAGGCGACTCCTGTCGGTACGGCGCGAATCGAAGACTTCCATCGGCTCAGCGTGCGCGGGGCCTCGGTGGATCGGCAGACTCGGATGGTGGATCTTGGGTTTCGCGCGAACGCGAAGCGCCCGGCGTTACTTCGGCTGTGGGGTGA
>CAMDCC010000320.1 GCA_945889545.1 Bifidobacterium breve
CCAGCTCCGCCGCAACACCGACCGCCGCAACCGACACCGACACGCCGCCCTCTGCCTCGCCACCACCGTGCTCATCGTCGGCAAACTCATCGACCACCGCGACCGATGGAACCCCAAATGAACACCTATCCGCTCAGGTCCTAAGCCGAACACCTCATTCGTGCGCCGGATCAGAGCTCCTCATCAGTGCGGGCGTCGATCGAATCGCCACGCACAGAAGATGTCGGCGGCGAGGAACACCACGGCGAGCCACCCCAGCTCCGGCGCGCTGAAGACCTTGCTCGCGACGAGCGCGAGCGGAATCCCCGCCGTGAGCACGATGCGGCCGCGCGAGATCTGGAGCGCGCCGACGGTCGCGACCGCGGTGAGCAGTCCGATCCACCATCGCGAGACCACGGCCGCGCCAGCGCCCGCCACCAACGCGACCACGAGGGTCGCCGGCATCGACGGTGCACCGATGGCAAAACGCCACGGCGATTCCAACGTGGGCAAATCCGCGAGCGCTACCGCTGCAAGGCGACGACGGGTCACGAAGACCACGGCGAGGCACGCGAGCCCGGCGGCGATCGAGAGCGCGAGACCGAGCCATACAAGGCGTTGCGGCGTCCAGCGCAGTTCGATCGACATTGTCGTCGCCGATCCCGGATCAACCAGCCAACCGTTCGCGTAACCATCAACGAGCTGCGGTGCTCCGAGGTCGCTGCCATCGGCGGTCGTAGCTTCCCAGCCGTCGCTGTTGCTCTGTCCGAGGACGAGCCAGAACGGCGTGCCGTCGGTCTGCACCTTCAGGTCGAACGCGGTCGCGCCCGAGTCCACGACTCGAACGGTCGCGCCCGACGAGTTGAGCGGCGCGCCCAGCGGCTTCACTGCTGACGCGGCGCCTTCGCGGTCAGAGTTGAGAACGAGGCGGTCGATGTCGATTCCGGTACCGATGCCCGCGCTCGTCTTCACGGTGTGACTGCCCGCCGACAGGTCGAGCGCGCCCGCGCACGCTTCGATTGCCCAACCGTCGCGTGCGTCAGCGGTGGTGCCGCGCACGCGCACCGATACGTCGTTCCCATCAACGCGTACGAGATCGCTGCGACACTCATCACTTGGGCCGGTCGCTGACGGCCCCGGAACGCCGTTGGAGTCGACGCCCGTGATGTCGACCTCGCTGATGGCCACGGGCAGGACGTCGAGTGTGCCCAAGCGGTCGTCGATCGTCGTCGTGGGCTGCACCGCGTCAACCACGAGCCGAAGCTGCTCCGCGGTCACCGGATCGAACGAGAGCGGAACCGCCCGGCGCGTGCCGATCGGCCCGGAAGCAACCGGCGGCACGGTGATTGTCTGCACTCGGTGACCGTCGGCTTCGAGTCCGAGCGTGGTCGGGAACGAGTGGTGTTCGTCGGCGATCACGGTGAGCTCGAAGTGGTCGACCCTCTGTGGAGCAGAGAGGTCCACCTCGAGCCACTGGCCTTCTTGCGCGCCCATCTGTGCTGTCCATGCAGTTGCCGGATCGCCATCGAAGGCGCGCGAAGCGCGCGCCTCGGCATCACCAGCGAGGTGACCCGATGCGCGGATCGTCGCACCAACGGCTGCGGTACCAAGCACGACGTCGATGACTTCGTCCCGGGCATTCGGGTTCACCCGAGCGGTACCCGAGAGCTCGAATGACCGCTCGTCGGCCAACACGATGCGACGCGACAACGCAAGTTCCTCGTCTTGACGCTCGCGGTCACCGGGCTCGATCCGCAACCGCGTGAGCACGACCGCCAGCGAATGATCGCTCGCGTCGGCACCGACCCGGCGAGCGAGATCGACCGGGAGTCGCACGACCTCGCTCACCGCGACGTTGCCCACGCGCACCTCAGCGAACCCAACGGGGTTCGTACCCCGCGGATCGGGCGCGGTCCCGGTGTTCGTGGCGAGGGGGACCACCTCGAGCCGTCGGATGGTGCGACTGGGGAAGTCGACCCGTTGGCCGTCGGCCGTGAGCGACTTCGGTCCGAGGTCGACGGTCACCGAGGGGTCGCGGTCGAAATCGAGTCGTACCTGTGTGAGCCATCGTGACCGGTCGCCGGTCTGCGGTTGCACCAGATCGATGGAGTCGGTACGCACCGGTTCGTCCGGGCGCAGCACGAGGCGTTGGCCCGTGGGTTGCGCACCGCCGCCGACGCGCCACGCGGTTCCGAGATCATTGTCGACCGCATGCACCGGTCGGTCTTCGGGCGTGTATCGATCGATGTCGCCGTAGCTCGTGGCATCCGCGGTGCCACCGCGCTGCTCGACGACGGTTCGCGCGTCGTCGCCTGCGCCGGGAAACACCTCGAGCCGGAAGTCGCGCAGGTCCTCGACGAGCGGACGTTGCCCGGCACGCTCGGTTGCGCCCGTGGCATCGCGTAACGATGCAAACCAGGTTTGCGCTCGGCGCCGGTTCGTGTCGGTGACCACAAGCGCGGCGCCCGCGCGCAGCGCCCGTCTGAGCTCGGCATCGCTGAGTGACGCGAGCTGCAAGATCAATTCGTCGCCGTCGAGTAACCCAGCCGCGGCGGCATCGACGATCCCCTCGCCGTCACCGGCAAGAAGCACCGGCTGCGCGCTCGGCGCGGTATGGACGATCGATATGGGATCGCGCACTTCGAACAACGCCACTTCGGGCGGCTCTTCGGCATCCTCTGGCGTGCGAAGCTCGAGTTCGTCGATCATCGGGAGACCGGCGGTGGCGCGGTTGGGGTTCGCCGGTCCGTACGTCAACGGATCGCGCAACCCCTCCAGGGAGCTCTGCGTGAGCTGAGCCCACAGCAGACGCGGACGCGAGCTGTCGAAGCGCTCGTACTCAAGGTCGGACCGCACCAGCACCACGCCGGCGTTCATCAATCGCGCCACGGAGGCGAGGGACTCCGGCTCGAAGGTCCCCTCCTGAATCCGGTGATCGAGCGCAACGAGCAGGTTCACCGATTCCGGCGACCCGAACGGCAACACCTCTCTCCCGACCCACGGACGATCAGTGATCCCTGGTGTAAGCGGATCCACGTTGTTGCCCCAGCGGAAGGCGGCGAAGTTCGAACCGGGGATCTCGAGCACGCGAGTCGCGTCGCCGCCGCGGTCGAGTGCCGCCGCCGCGTCGGTCCAATACGTCGGAATCTCCTCATCGCGCAGATTCCGCTCCGAGAGATAACCGTTTTGCCACACCGGTGCGAACGCGCCGATCGCCACGACCACCACGGCTCCTGCGGCGATCAGTTGGACCCTTCGAATGGCAAGTGCGGAGATCCCTGCGGCCACGAGGGCGGCCACACCAAGCACCACGATCGGCACCACGCGCGGCGTGTTCCGGAACGCGAGTCCGAGCGACGAATCATTCGCGAACGACTTGAATGCCCGACCAAAGAGACTGGGGTTGTCGTACGGCCACGCACCTGCCCCCACGATCGTGCCGACGACAA
>CAMDCC010000321.1 GCA_945889545.1 Bifidobacterium breve
CGCTCGACCGACCTCCGAGGTCATGCTCGGCTCGAAGAAGGCGTCGTGGTCGGCGACGAATGCTTCGTGGGCGAGCACGCGGTCGTGAATGCCGGCGTGCGGATCTACTCGTTCAAGACTGTCGAGCCCGACGCCGTCGTGAACTCATCGATTGTGTGGGAGAGCCGCGGCGCTCGCACGCTCTTCGGGCACCGAGGTGTGCGGGGTCTCGCAAACGTTGACATCACTCCCGAGGTCGCGGTTCGGCTCGCGATGGCCTACGGCACCTCACTCAAGCGCGGCTCGGTGGTCACGACGAGTCGCGATACAAGCCGAGCCGCCCGCGCCCTGAAGCGAGCCGTGATCGGGGGCTTGAACCTCGCCGGCGCGAACGTCGAGGACGTCGAGCTGGCCACCGTCCCGGTCACTCGGTTCCAGGTTCGCAACGGAGAAGCGCGCGGTGGCATCACTGTGCGGCTCGTACCCGACGATCCCGACAGCGTCGAGATCCGGATCTTCGACGCCAATGGGCGCGACATCGCCGAGGGCGCGCAACGCAAGATCGAGCGCCTGCTCGCCCGTGAGGACTATCGCCGGGCCTTCGCCGGCGATATCGGCGACATCGTGTTCCCGCCGCGCTCGATCGAGTTCTACACGGCCGCGCTGGCCAAGTCGGTCGATGCCGACACGCTGTGCGAGCGCGCCTTCAAGGTCGTCCTCGACTACTCCTACGGGGCCGCGTCGATCGTGATGCCGACTGTGCTCGCCAAGCTGGGGGTAGAAGCACTCGCGATCAACCCGTACGCGAGCACCGCGGCCAGCAACGCGACCGAACTTGATCTCCAGCTCGTACGTATTGCCGAGCTCGTGCGCGCCTCTGGGAGTCACCTGGGCTGCGTCATCTCACCAGATGGAGAGACCGCATCATTCGTCGACGACCAGGGTCACGCGCTGTCGAACACCGAGGCGCTCCTCGCGCTCGTCACCCTTGTGTCCGAGGCGTACGACGATGCGCTGATCGCGCTGCCGGTCTCGGTGACTCAGGAGGCCGAGCGAATCGCGACGGCGCATGGAGCAAAGGTCGTCTGGACGAAACGATCCGCGACCCATCTGATGGAAGTTGCCTCCGACGAATCGATCTCGTTCGCGGGGTCGGCAGAAGGAGGGTTCATCTGGCCGACGTTCATGCCGGCCTTCGACGCCACTGCTTCGCTCGCCCACATGCTGCACCTCCTCGCCGTGACCGGCCATGAGCTCTCAGCGGTGGTGAAGGGACTCCCGAGCGTCCATGTCGCTCACGAGACCGTGCCGACGCCGTGGGAACGCAAAGGGGCCGTGATGCGCGAGCTGGTTGCGCAGCTCACCAAGGACCGCGAACACGAGTTCGTCCTCGTCGACGGCGTGAAGGTCGTGCGCCCCGACGGCTGGGCGCTCGTGATGCCCGACCTGGAACAACCCACTACCCATGTGTGGGCCGAAGCCGAAAGCGACGATGCCGCGCATCGCCTGGCACGAGAGTACGCACTCGCGATTCGCCACCTCCTTCGCTGAGACACCTAGCATCAGCCAAAGCAAACGTCCGCGCCGCAGGTAGCCTGCGGCGCAGTGAGCGGGGTCCGAGCGGCCCGGCACGCAGTGCCGAGAGCGGAGATGATGGAATTCCCTGAGGGTTTGAAGTACAGCAAAGAGCACGAATGGGTGGCCGTCGACGGTGGTCGTGCTCGCATCGGCATCACCGACTTCGCACAGGACGCGCTGGGCGACATCGTGTACGTGCAGCTTCCGGCGGTAGGCCTTGCGGTCGTCGCCAACGCCACGTGCGCCGAGGTGGAGTCCACCAAGTCGGTCTCCGACATCTACGCACCCGCGTCAGGCACCGTGGTCGAGGTGAATGATGCGCTCGGTGACGCGCCCGAGATCGTGAACCAGGATCCGTATGGGGCCGGGTGGATCTTTACGCTCGAGCTCAGTGATCCCTCTCAAGTGGACGCGCTGCTCGATGCAGCCGCGTACAAGGCGCTCGTCGAAAGCGAGTGACCACCACGCCATCCACCGAATGGCGCTTGATCGATGAGGTCGACACGACGCGCGACCCAATCGAGCACATGGATGCCGATCTCCAGATCCTCGACGAAGTAGCCAACGGTGCCGCACCGACGCTCCGCTTGTACACATGGGCCACACCGACGTTGTCGCTCGGTCGTTTCCAAGCCGACTCCGACGTCGACATGGTCGCGTGCAACCGCCTGGGAGTCGGCGTGGTTCGTCGACCGACTGGCGGCGCGGCGTTGCTCCACGGCACAGATCTCACGTACTGCGCGGTCATGCCGCTCCCTGACGGCCGCGACGGCTCCGTGCAGCACGTCTATGAGCTGATTGCCGGTGCGCTCATCGCCGGGCTCCACACGATCGGCGTGGACGCCGCGATCGCGCGGAACGACGGCCCACCGGGTCCGGTGTGCTTCGCCGGCCAACAAGGTGCTGACCTGCGGGTCGGGGACCGGAAGGTGTGCGGATCGGCCCAAGTCCGCCAGCGCGGCGTCGTGCTCCAGCACGGGTCGATCCTGCTGCGCCGCCTCGACATCGACGAGAGCGACGTCACGGTGGCCACCTGCGAGCGCGCTGCGCTGCGCCGCGCCACCGTGACGCTCGAAGAGCTCGGCGCGCCGACCGAGCCCCGCCGCGTGGCCGCGGCAATGGTCGTCGGCTTCGAGCAATCCCTGGGCCTCGCCTTTGCTCCAGCAACGTTGGCAGCACAAGGCAACACCAACATCATTGGTATCTCGACGTCAGCGTCGGTAGCCTTGTAAAGGTGCGCTGTCGGCGCTGTGGGCATGAGAACGAGACTGCTGCGAACTTCTGCTCGTTGTGTGGGGAACCACTCGGCGAGGCGGACACGACTGTCTCGCTGGAGCTGATCGAGAACCGTCGGGAGCTCGAGCAGGAGCTCGGCCATGTCCTCGATCAGCTGCCTGACGGACTCGGCATGCTGGTAGTACGCCGGGGACCCAATGCCGGGAGCACATTCGTGCTCGAAGGAGAGACCACGAAGGTGGGCCGCGACCCCGAGGCCAGCATCTTCCTCGACGACGTGACCGTGTCGCGCAATCACGCGGTGATCCAGCACGGAGCCGGCGGATACGAGATCCACGATCTCGAATCACTCAACGGAACCTACGTGGATCACGAGCGGATCGATACCGCGACTCTCACCGACATGAACGAGGTGCAAGTGGGTCGGTTCGTACTCACGTTCGTTGTCGGCAACACTGATGGCGCTCCGTGAGCACCGAAGCCACCGCCGGCGCGCACCTGTCCATTGGAGAAGTGCTCGACCAGCTCCGTAGCGAGTTCCCTGATGTCACCATCTCGAAGATCCGATTCCTCGAGAGCCAGGGGCTCATCGATCCGGAACGCACACCGTCGGGCT
>CAMDCC010000322.1 GCA_945889545.1 Bifidobacterium breve
GGATCGAAGCCTTCACCGGTGATGGCGCGCTGGCGCACATTCACAACGAGGAAGTTGTGCTGCGAAACGCAGCTTCCAAGTTGAGCGTTGCCCCCGCGGAGGTTGGCGATCGCGTCGACAAGCTTCTGTCGGAGATCAAGGACTTGCGCGGCGAGCTCGAAGCGCACCGGCGAGAGCGCGCAGACTCCGAAGCAGGTTCGTTGGCCGCGGCGGCGATCGACGGCATCGTGGTGGAACGGCGCGACGGGTTCAGCAACGACGACCTTCGGAGCCTCGCCATCGCGACCCGTGACGCCTTGGGATCGGGGATCGTCGGTCTCGTGGGGATCACCCCCGATGGAGCGAAGGCGGCAGTTGCTGTGGCCATCAGCAAGGACCTTGTGGAACAGGGGATCACGGCCGGCGACATCGCCGCAGGTGCCGCAACGATGTTGGGAGGCGGCACCGGGCGGGGCGCCGACGTGGTCGCCGGGGGCGGGCCAAACGCTGGAGCCGTCGACGAAGCCAGGGCGCTGCTCGTCCAAGCTGCCAAGGAGAATGCGGCAAAAGCCGCGGGAACCAAGTAGGAAATTGGGTATGGCGCGAGTTCTCGGAGTGGATCTCGGCGCGCGCCGGATCGGGTTGGCGTGCTCGGATGTCACGGGCACACTGGCGTCGCCGCTCATGGTGCTCGAGCGCACCGGCGATGTAGCGCGTGATCACGCAGCCATCGTGGCGGCCGCGCGTGAAGCAGAGGCGGAGCGCATCGTTGTGGGCCTTCCGCTCTCCCTCGACGGGAGCGACGGACCTGCCGCGCGTGCGGCTCGCGTCGAAGTCGACGATCTCACCGCGGTCGCCGGACCGGATCTACCAGTGAGCGCGCACGATGAGCGCCTCACAACCGTGAGTGCGGAGCGGAACCTCGTGGCGGCGGGCGTCAAGCGGCGGGCACGGCGCAAGATCATCGACAGTGCCGCTGCGGCCGTCATGCTCCAGTCGTGGCTCGAAGGTGAACGATGAGCGGCTGGGATCCCCAAGACCCGAACGCGCCACGGGATCCTCGACGGCCGGGGCGCGGTGCGCCTGGTCCCGGTCCTGGTCCCGGTCCTGGTCCCGGTCCTGGTGGACAGCCACCCCGACCCCCTGTCGACCCGCGCCGCGGGGGTGGTGCCGCGCGCCGAAGCGCTGCGGGTCGCAGCACTTCGGGATCGGCCGGTGCCCGACGCGGCGGATCAGCTCGTCGGGGGTCGGCCCGGCCCGCGCCGCCGTTGTCGGAGGCGCCCACGGAGCAGATTCCGGTCGTCGGACGTCGAGGGAACCCTCCAGACGGCGCACGGCCGCGCACCGCTCGTGCAAAGACCGCGCGCCGCCGGGGTCGGAAGCGCAACCGACGCGTCCTCATCGTGGTCGCTGTGATGCTCGCGCCGTTCCTGATCGCTGGTGCATGGTTCGCGTACCAGCTGCGTCCGGGGTCCGATGGGCCCGCCGTGATCATCACTATCAAGGAAGATGGCGCCACCGCTGCCGATGTAGCCGACGAGCTCGCGGCGAAGGGCGTCATCGGGTCGACCATGGCGTTCAAGCTGTGGGCGACCATGAGCGGCGGCGGGCCGTTCCCGGTCGGATGCCACACGTTGCACGAGGGTCTGGGGATCCGCGGCGCGATCTCGCGGCTCGAAGGGGTTGGCGGCACGAAGCAGGGTGGCGAGTGCGTCTTCGTGGCCGAGCAGAAGCCAGACATCAAGCTCTTCCTGCCCCCGGGGCGACGACTCGATCAGATCGCGGCCATTGTCGAGGAGACGATCCCAGAGCACACCGCGGCCGAATTCCTTGCCGTCGCCAACTCCAACACGATTCGTTCGAGGTACCAGCCACCGGAGATCGCATCACTCGAAGGGCTCTTGTTCCCCGACACATATCTGATCGGTGCGGATTGGACCGTGGAACAGATCGTGCAGCGACTTGTCGACCGCTTCGACGAGATCGCCGACAAGGTCGGCCTCGCCAATGTGCAGGGGATAACCCCGTACCAGGCCGTAGTCGCGGCATCGCTCATCCAGACCGAGGCCAAGCTCGCCGAGGACGCGCCGTTGATCTCTGCGGTGATCCGCAACCGCATTGCACAGGGCATCCCGCTGCAGATCGATTCGACCCTCTGCTACGCCCGGTTCACGACGACCGGAACTGGTTGCCCACCGTTGCCGAGCAACGCCGACAAGGAGATCCAGTCGCCGTTCAACACGTACTTGATCGCGGCGTTCCCGCCTGCACCGATCTCGAGCATGACCGAGGCGTCGTTGCAAGCCGCGGTTTCTCCCGCTGCGGTGACGTACCTGTATTACGTCTTGTCGGACGCGAACGGGAAGCATGCATTCGCCAATACGTTGGCTGAGCACAACAACAACGTCGCGGCCGCGCGCGCTCAGGGCTTGTTGTAGTGACATCAGGGATCTCTGTCGCCACTCGGGTGGCCGCGATCATCGGCGACCCGGTCGAGCACTCAAGATCCCCGGCTATCTGGAATGCCGCGTTCGCAGCAACGGGCATCGACTGGGTCTTCGTGGCGCTCCCCGTCCTGCGGGGACACGTGCCTGCCGCGATGGATGGCGTGCGTGCGCTGGGCATCGCGGGGCTTTCGGTCACAATGCCGCACAAGTCGGATGTCGCCCGTACCTGCGACGAGCTCACCCCCATGGCGACGCGCCTCGGTGCCGTGAACTCCGTGCTTGCCCACGACGGCAGCCTCATCGGCGACTCGACCGATGGGGAAGGACTTGTGCGAGCACTGCTCGATGAGGGCTGCGCACCAGCAGGGCAGCGCTGCGTTGTCCTTGGTGCCGGCGGGGCTGCGCGAGCGATCGCGCTCTCGCTCGGTGCGGCGGGTGCTCACGTGACGGTGGCGGCGCGTCGATCGAGCGAAGCCGAGAGTGCGGCCGCGCTCGCCCCTGGTGGTGAAGCGTGTGATCTGGCGGCGGCGACCGACGCCGTGGCTGCGGCGACGGTCGTGATCAACGCGACGCCGCTCGGTATGCAAGGAGAAGGACCTCCGTTCGACCCGATGGTTCTCGGCCCGGACCATCTGGTGATCGACACGATCTACCCAGTGGAGACCCCGCTCGTAGCGGCGGCGCGGACGCAGGGTGCACGCGCCACGAACGGCTTGGGGATGCTGGTGCACCAGGCCGCGCTGTCGTTCGAACGATTCACCGGGATCGACGCCCCGCTCGAGGTCATGCGCGCCGCCGCATCCGCATCCCCATAACCACGCCCTCATAACCTCGCCCCCATAACCTTGTTGGCATGACAACGGGACTGAACATCGGGATCGGTGTTCTCGGACTGCTCGTGGGGTGGTTGCTCTGGGTCGCCGTCGAGCGCGTGCCCGATCGGCGTCCGCTGCTTGCCGGCCCGTTCCCGGAGCTGCGCGG
>CAMDCC010000323.1 GCA_945889545.1 Bifidobacterium breve
TCCGGGCGCCGACGCTCGATCTTCCGATCATCAACGACGCCGCCGACTTCGTGCTGCCGGGGTCTCAGAGCAGTCTCAGCTTCTCGCAGACCCACCACCAGGTACTCCTCGGGTTCGTGTTCTTTGGCGTATTCGCATTGCTCATCCACTTTCTCTTCCGGTCGCCGACAGGCCGCGCCATGTTGGCGGTGCGTAGTTCGGAGGTGGCGGCGCGTACGGCGGGTATCTCCCCGGCGAAGCAGAAGATGGCGCTCTTTGCACTCTCGGCTGCCATCGCCGGTGTGGGAGGCGCGCTTTACGGGATGATCAACTTCACAATCACGCGCAATAGCGCCGAACCTCGGATCGCACTCGTGTGGCTCACCATCGCGGTCACGTTTGGGATCCGACGACCGGGCGGTGCCCTGTTGGCGGGCTTGGCCTTTGCGTGCTCCCAGCAGATCTTCGGCTGGCTCGGCGGCGACGTGATCGGGGGAGACACCGTCACCGCCTTGACCACCTCCGACCTCTTCACGCCCATCTTGTTCGGCCTCGGAGCAATCAACCTCGCGAAGAATCCTGACGGACTCCTGGCGCTCGTCGGTCATCAGCGCGCGGAGAAGCGTCTGGAGCGCGAGCGCAAGGTGCGCATCGCGGCAGCCGAAGCCGCGATCGAGGGCAAGGAGTCGGCGATTGAGGAGCACGCGGCGGAGGAGGCTGCGGCCGCCGTGCTCGTCGAAGGTTCGGCACTTGCCGTCGACCGCGTCGTTGCGGGGTACGACGAAGTCGAAGTGCTCCACGGTGTGTCGCTTGTTGTACAGCCCGGCGAGATCGTCGCCCTGCTCGGTGCGAACGGCGCTGGCAAGTCCACACTGTGTTCCGTAGCTGCCGGCCTGCTCACGCCGGCGAGTGGTCGAGTGCTGCTCGGCGGCGAGGATGTCACCGCGCATCCCGCGTATCAGCGCGCTCGCGAAGGCTTGCTGCTCGTGCCTGAGGCGCGCGGCATCTTCCCTGGCTTGTCGGTCGAGGAGAACCTCAAGGTGCTGCTTCGCTCGCCGGAAGAGATGGCGAAGGCCTACGAGCGTTTCCCGATCCTCGGCGAGCGACGCGCGCAGCTCGCGGGATTGCTCTCCGGTGGCGAACAGCAGATGTTGAGCTTGGCGCCGGCGCTCGCGCAACCACCGAAGGTGTTCATTGCCGACGAGCCAACCCTCGGTCTGGCGCCGCTTGCGGCTGAGGTCGTGGTCGAGGCGATCAAAGAGCTCCGTGACCTCGGGTCCGCCGTGCTCCTCGTTGAGGAGAAGGCTCGCGAGGTGATGCAGTACGCCGACACCATCGCGTTCATGGAGCTCGGCCGTATCGTGTGGGTTGGTCCTCGTGCCGAAGCCGATGCAGAGCGTTTGGCTGCCGCGTACCTGGGCACCACGAAACCCAATCTCAAGCCCTGACCGACGGGTCTATGCCGCGGGAAGAGTGATGTGCACTTCGAGCCCGCCGGCTGCGGCGGTAGCGAGGGCAACCGTTCCTCCGTCGGCGACGACGAGCTGGCGAACGATTGCGAGTCCCAGGCCGAAACCGGACGCGCCCTGATCCACTCGCCAGAAGCGGTCGAATGCGCGCGCTCGCTCGTCTTCGGTCATCCCCGGGCCTGCGTCACAGACTCGGATCGCCACTTCGTCGGCCTGGCGCTGCACGACGAGGTCGATGCTCGAGCCCGCCGGAGCAACTTCGAGCGCGTTGTTGAGCAGGTTGTCGAGCACCTGCTCGAGTCGCCCGGGCGTCCCTAGTGCGCGCTCGCCATCCACCGAGACGGCGATTCGCACGTCGCGCTCTTCGGCGAGTGCCGCCCAGGCTTCAGCCCTTCCTTCGACGACATGTCGGACATCGATGGGCTCGGGGGTTCCACCATGGTCCTCGGCGCGCGCGAGCGCGAGGAGGCCGTCGACGAGCAGTGACAGTCGCCCGACCTCCTCGATCGCGCTCGTGAGGTCGTCGCGCCCGGCGGTGGTGATCTCTGTGGCGAGATTCTCGAGTCGGAGTCGCAGTGCGGCCAGGGGAGTCCGGAGCTGATGTGAGGCATCGGCGACGAACGATTGTTGCGCACCGACGAGCTGCTCCAGACGCGCGGCGGTTGTGTTGAAGGACCGTGCGAGCGTTCTGAGCTCGCTCGGGCCGTCGGGCACGTCGACCCGTCGGTCGAGCTGTCCTCGGCCGAGCGCCTCAGCGCCGTGCTCCAGGCGGGCAAGGGGTCGCGTGACCGACCGCGCGAGCACGATCGACACGAGGGAGACGACGAGCAGCACGACACCGGCGACCGCGACAAGCACCAACCAGTTGTCTGTGATGCGGTCGTTGACGAACGAGAGCGGGAACGTGATCCGGACCGCTCCATGCAACTCACCACCGGTGGCGATCGGAACTGCTACATAGAGGAGGTCGGTTCCCAATGTGTCGGAATACCGATCGCCAGTCACATCGCGGCCGCTGAGTGCGCTTGCGATCTCGGGTCTCCCCGAGAAGTCCCGCGGGTCAGTCGTAGGTGGCTTGCCGAGATCTGGTGGGTTGCTGTCGGCGATCAGGCTGCCTTGGTGGTCTACGAAGATGACTCGACCGCCGTGATCTCTCTCGTACTCGTTCGCGAGGGCCTTGAGCTCTTTGCGCTCAGCGTTCGTGATGGAGTCTTCGAGCGCTTCTTCCGAGCGCAAGGCGAGTGCGAAGGCGTCGTGCTGTACCCCCGACTCGAGGCGGCGACGCTCCGACCGAGCGAACTGGACGCCAAGTGGGATTTCGAGGAGAACGAGCACCAGCACCGTGATCGTCAAATAACTGAAGAGAAGTCGACGCTTCATGTGCCGGCATCAAGCCGCAGGCGAAACCCAACCCCTCGAACTGTCTCGATCCATTCCGGGTGGCCCAGCTTCTTGCGCAGAGTCGCGACATGGACGTCGAGGGTCTTGGTCGGCCCGTACCAGTGAGGGTCCCACACCTCTTCGAGGATCTGGCTTCTCGACCATACGGCGTCGGGGTCTTCGGCGAGCAATGCGAGGAGGTCGAACTCCTTCTGCGTCAGGGTCACCAATTCGCCATCGATTGTGACGCGACGGGTGCGCCGGTCAATGAGCAGCGGCCCGATCTCGACCCCAGGGTCCGCGCTGGAACGCGGTTGCACCCGTCGGGTCACGGCGCGGATACGAGCGAGGAGCTCTCGGAACCCGAACGGCTTCACGACGTAGTCGTCAGCACCCAACTCCAAGCCGAGTACCCGGTCGACCTCTTCGCCGCGCGCGCTGACCACGATGATCGGAACGTCGTGTGTGGCGCGGATCTTCTTGCACACCTCGAAGCCATCGAGATCCGGGAGTCGCAAATCGAGCAGCACCACATCGGGGACGCGCT
>CAMDCC010000324.1 GCA_945889545.1 Bifidobacterium breve
GCCTTGCGTGATCTCGCCGCCGCGCTCGGGCTCCTGCTCGCCGATCTCGATGTCTCAAGGGACAGTTAGGATCTGTGACATGGCGAAGGTGATCTTACGAACGAGCACCGGTGCAACGGTCCGTGAGTTTGAGGTTTCGGACGCTGCCCGTCGACGCCTGGAAAGCGACGCCTCAGCCGCCCTGCGGAAGTTGCATCTTTCGAATGGCGACCGTCGCGCTCACGACAGGGCTCACGACTAGCGGCACTCTGGTCTCGGCCAAGGTGCGATCGTGGTCTTCGATCGGCACGCATCTGCGTCAAGGTCGTCCCGTTCGATGATCTTTTTCCCAAGCTGAGAACGCGGCGTACGCTCACGGCATGCTGGCGATGCATCACGTGAACCTGTGTGTCCCGACCGAGGTCGGCGGTCGCGACGGTGCCGAGGCCGAAGGCGAGTGGCTCGTCACCGTGCTCGGGTATCGCTTGGCCGTGCCGGGCCCGGAAGCCGCGAAGCTCGGTGCGCTCCGCTGGTACGAGGCCGACGACCACCAGGTGCACCTCACGGTCGACCCCGAGCACCAGCCCAACGGCCGCGCCCATACGGCCATCCGCCTCGACGACGCGCTCGATGGCGTCGTCGAGCGCCTGGAGGCGATGGGTCAGACGCCGCACGCGATCACGTTCGACGGCGACCGCCATGTGTTCACGAACGACCCGGCGGGCAACCTGTGGGAGCTGATCGGTCCCCCCATTTCCTGAGGACGCCTGTTCCTGAGGACGCTCTCAGGAACGACGCGCACCCGCGCCACCGGGCGGGCACAATCGCGGTGTGCGTGTGCTGGTGGTCGAAGACGAGGTACACCTCGCGCAAGCCATCTCCGATGGGCTGACCGCCGAGGGATTCGACGTCGACGCGGTCCACGACGGCAACGACGGCCTGTGGCGCGCGCGCGAGGGCTCGTACGACGCGATCGTGCTCGACGTGCTCTTGCCCGGGATGAACGGCTACCGCGTGTGCAAGACCCTCCGCGAGGAAGGCATCTGGACGCCCATCCTCATCCTCACCGCCAAGGACGGCGAGTACGACGAGGCGGAGGCGCTCGACACCGGTGCCGACGACTTCTTGTCGAAGCCGTTCTCGTTCGTCGTGCTCTTGGCGCGCCTGCGCGCATTGTTCCGACGCGGCGCGCCGCCCCGCCCCACGGTGATGGAGTTCGGGCCGATGCGGCTCGACCCCGGGAGCCGGGTGGTGAGCCAAGGCGACACCGAGATCGCATTGACCGCACGGGAGTTCTCGTTGCTCGAGTACCTCATGCGCCGCGACGGAAACGTCGCGTCCAAGCCCGAGATCCTCGACCATGTCTGGGGTATCGACTTCGCCGGTGACCCCAATGTGGTGGAGGTCTATGTGGGGTACCTCCGCCGCAAGATCGACCAGCCGTTCGCGACCAGCCTCATCCAGACGGTGCGCGGCGCCGGCTACCGCCTTTGCGCCGACGCGGGCTAACCATGCAACGCCGGTCCGTACGACTGCGGGTCACGCTCGCGGCCGCGGGGTTGTTCGCGGTGGCACTCACCGTGGCGTCGTTCGCGCTGGTCCGGTCGGTGCACGACAACCTCTCGGACGAGATCGAGCAGACCAACCAGGAGCAGCTCGACCAAGTCGCGCGGCAGGTGGCCGCAGGCACGCCACCTGATGAGGTGCAGCTCCCGAACGGCGGGCCCGGAGGTCAACCCAACTTCCGCGCGGTTGGGCCCGGCGGCGCACAGATCCGCATCCCAGGCGGCAACCCGAACGACCGAGGGGTTCCGCGCGGCCCGGATCCCCTGGCACAAGCTCGGCGCACGGTCGAGACCACCACCGGCCAGATCACGCTGATCGTCGAGCGCTCGCTGGCTGAGGTCGACAGCACGGTCGACAGCATCACCGACGCGCTGTTCGTCGGCGTCCCGTTGCTCGTGGTGCTCGTCGCGCTGCTCACGTGGTGGATTGCGGGGCGTGCGCTGCGGCCCGTGGAAGCCATCCGCGCCGAAGCCGCGGAGATCACGGCGAGCACGATTCATCGGCGCGTGCCCGAGCCACCCACCGACGACGAGATCGGCCGCTTGGCTCGCACGATGAACTCGATGCTCGACCGCTTGGAGGAATCGTCGTTGCGTCAGCGACGGTTCGTCTCGGATGCCTCGCACGAGCTGCGCAGCCCCGTCGCCTCCATCCGAGCCCAAGTCGAGGTCGCGTTGCGCAAGGGCGACGAGGCCAACTGGCCCGAAGTCGCGCAGCGGGTGCTGGAAGAGGACGAGCGGCTCGCAGTGGCAGTCACCGAGCTGCTCGAGCTGGCTCGCGCCGAGGAGAGCGCAGAAGCCGAACAGGTCGAGGTGGACCTCGACGAGGTCGTGCTCGAGGAGACGGCGCGTGTTCGACGGGTGCCGATCGACACGAGTCGCGTCTCGGCTGGCCGGGTACGCGGGAGCGCGCCGCAGCTCGCGCGCGTCGTCCGCAACCTCCTCGACAACGCGTGCCGGCATGCCAGCTCCAAGGTCGAGGTCGTACTCGCGGCGCGGAACGGACCGGTGTGGCTCGCTATCGACGACGACGGTCCCGGCGTGCCCCCATCCGATCGGGCGCGGGTGTTCGATCGGTTCATGAGACTCGACGAAGGACGGGCCCGCGACGCCGGGGGGATGGGGCTCGGGCTCTCGATGGTCAAAGCGATCGTGGAACGCCACGGCGGCCAAGTGGCCGTCGACGAAGCGCCGATCGGCGGCGCCCGATTTACGGTCCGGCTTCCCACCTCCTTCCCAACTTCTGATGGAGCGCGCCAGTACGGTCGGTGAGTGCCCGACCTCACGATCGCTTCGTTCAACACCCACTACGGCCTCTGTCGGTGGCCGAACCCCCCACGAACACCATTCGATCTGGAAGCGGCGCTGCGCGACCTCGACGCCGACGTGCTCGTGATCCAGGAGTACTGGCGCCCCGATGGGCACTGGGGCGCCCACGACGACGCGGCCGCGTCCCTCGGGTTCGAGGTGCACTACGAGCTCATGGGCGTCGCCACCGGGAAGAGCCACTGGCCCGGGATCAGCGGCAACGGCGAAGCAACGATTGGCATCGCCGTGCTGACGCGTCTCCCGACCCGCCGGATCGGCTCGATCCAGCTCGGCCCGACGCGCGGCGACCCCGCCCCGGCCCGCACCGCGTTGCACATCGAGATCGACGTGCACGGCTCACCCCTCCAGCTCATCGCCGTGCACCTCTCGTCGCGCCTCCCGCATGCGCCGGTGATTCAGCTCCGCCGCCTCGCGCGGCAGGCCCCGCGCAACGGCCCCGCAGTCATCGCCGGCGACTGCAACTTCTGGGGCCCCG
>CAMDCC010000325.1 GCA_945889545.1 Bifidobacterium breve
CCGAAGCGATCGACGAGTGGACCTCGCACTGGAACGACAACCCCCGCCCGTTCGTCTGGCACACACCCGCAAAGAAGATCATCACCAAAGTCCGACGAGGACGCGCCGCCCTCACCCACCAGACCAAATCCGCGACGGACCACTAGCGAGCACCGCCAGGCATCAGGGCCCGTCGGCGATCATGGTGTCGGGATTTGCATCGAAGTCGCGGATCGTTCCCTTCATGCGCACCCCCACCGCGACCTGCTCCGGCTGCATCGAGAAGCAGATGCCCGCCATGATCGGTTCGAGCTCCTGGGAGCGCTCCACGGCGTCGAGATCCATGCCGCGACCCATCCCGATGTCGCACGCGCGTCGCAGCACGATGACAGGTTCGGAGTCGTCGGGCTCGAGTGCCTGATCAGCCCAGCGCAAGAAGCCGCCCCGCCACGGCGCTTCAGAGAACGGCGGGGGAGCAATGCACCCGCGCCCCGCCAATGTCCACGTGTGGAGCAGCGTTCCGTCGCGCAATAGGTGTACATCGATCTCCGCGCCGGATTGCGCGCCCGCGGGGATCTCCACATCGTACTGACGCGTCGTGCCGATGTCGCCACCGCGGAACGCGTGGGCGACCGCCAGCCCGGCGAGGTCGAACATGTGCGTGCAGTTCTTTTTGGGGTCGGCGTGATCGCCGACGGCGAGGCATCGCGGGGAGAGCGGCATCCCCTCGATCGCGTGAAGCGGCCCCGCCGCGTCCGGACACGTGGTCCACGGCCAGCGCTTCGATCCCGCGTCGGCCGCAGTCACGACCGATCCGTCGTGACGCAGCGTGATCACGAAATGGTGGAAGTCGTCTTCCAGCGCACCTTCGACCACGCCGGCCTCGGTGACGACGAGACGTATCCGACGCCGGTAGGAACCCTCGGGGAAGTGCGTCACGCGCTGCGGACCCGACCGCCGGGGTAGTTGCCGCCGCCGAAGCGCTCGTCGAGCGCGTCGTAGTCGACCGCCCATCCAGCCTTCGGCAGCGCGTCGACAAACTCCACCGACTTCGGCTTCTTGTACGACGCGATCGACGCGCGACAGTGCTCGATGATGTCGGCTTCGGTGAGCGAAGCGCCATCTCGCATCACGACGATGGCCTTTACGCTTTGCACCCACTTGGGATCGGGGATCCCGATGACGGCGCACTCAGCCACGTCGGGGTGCGCGGCGATGCACCGCTCGACCTCGACGGGGTAGATGTTCTCGGCCGCCGACTTGATCATGCGGGTCTTCGGGCCGACGAACGACAGCGAACCGTCGGTCTCGCGCCGCCCGAGATCGTTCGAGTGGTGCCAACCATTACGCCCGCGTTCGGCGTTCTCTTCGGGTCGGTTCCAGTAGCCGTTCATCACCGTGAGGCCGCGCACAGCAATCTCGCCCGTTTCGCCGGTAGCGACGTCATTGTCGTCTTCGTCAACGACGCGGATCTGCACGACGGGCGACGGCCGTCCGTGCGTGCCGATCGCGCCCAGACCGAGGCACGTGAACGTCATCATCCCCATTGCTTCGGTCTGCCCGTACCCGCCGGGCGCCGCCGCCCACGGACTCTCGTCGGGGCTGACCATCGCGTCGAGCTCGCGACGCCCCCGCGGCAATCGGAGGCTCGAGAGGTCGTAGCGCCCGTCGGCATTCACCTCGACGAGCTGATCCATCATCGGGCCGACGAGAAACGCGCCGGTGCATCGCTCCTGTGCGATGACGCGGCACAGCTCCTCACCTTCGACGCGCCGCATGAAGACGTTTGTACCGCCGGCCACGAAAACCGAGAACGTGTTCATCAGCGTTCCCAGATGGAACAACGGTCCGCTGTTGAGAAACACCGACTCGCCGTTGACGCCGGTGTACTGGCCGTAGACCATGCCCTGGGTGATGCACGCGGTGTGGCTGAGCATCGCTCCATTCGGGTGGCCGCCGAATGCCGCGGTGTAGATGATGAGCACCGCGCTCGCCGAGTCGACCGGGACCTCGAGGTCGACATCCGAGCCCGACGCCAGAAACGCCTCGTAGCCGTCGGAGCTTTCGTCGTCGTGCTGAATCCATCGAGCGGTCGACGTGGCGAGCTCTCGACCGGCGCGCACGGTGTCGCCGACCTCTTCTTCTTGCCAGAAGACCACGCGCGCCGCGAGGTCGTCGATCACGAACGCGAGCTCATCGGGACTTTGGCGCCAGTTCGCCGGGCAGAACATCGCCCCGAGCTTCGACGCCGCTAGGAGCAGCTCGAGCACGCGAAAAGAGTTCTGTCCGAGCCACAACACACGGTCACCGGCCGTCACGCCCTCGCGAGCGAGCGCGTCGGCGAGCCGATTCACCCGGTCGTCGAGCTCGGGATAGGTCAGCCGAACGTCACCGTCGACCGCGCCAAGCACATGCGGACGGGCGCGCCGATGCTCTCGGAGCAGATCGCCGAGCGTCGCGCCGTGCAGCAGATCCACGCCGGCTGAGGTCAGCGCTCAGCCTCGATGCGCTCGGCGTATGCCATGGGAAGCAGCTCGATGAGCTGGCCATCGGGGTCGCGCACGAAGCAGCCGAACCCGATGTTGGTGTCTTCGAGCAGCTCCCCGCCGTAGTCGGTGATCCGAGCGCAGATGTCGTCGATATCGCAGCTCACCGAGATGTGAGTAAGCCCGGGTTCGTTCATCACTCGCTCGCTGACCGGAAGTGCTTTGCCGCCCTCGCCAGCGAAGTGGAGCAGCTCCAACACCAATCCGTCGCGTTCGAGGTACACCGCCGTCATCCCCACCGGGTTCTTCAAGCGCAAGAGCTTGTTCGACGGTTCATCGGGGGGATTGATCTCGCGGAGGAACTCGAACTCGAAGAGCTCCTCGTAGAAGCGGCGAGAGCGCGCGACGTCAGTGACGCAATGCCCGAGGTGGTTGAACACAACCGGCATGGTGAGTCTCCTTTCCCGCTCTCAGCGCTGCGCGCCGGGCCGCACCCCTCCAACTCGGCGACCGGCTTTCTGCACCGCAGGGTACCTGCGGTGCGGCCGGTCGCCTCAGGCCTTCGGGGGCTTGACATTGATCGCGAGGGTGAAGATCGTCTTGCAGACCGGGTCGCCGGTCTTGGCGTCCTTCCACTCCGTCTCGGTCACGTAGAACTCGAGCTTGCCGCCGCTCGACTTCTCCTTCTCGTACACGTCGCTGATCGTGCCCGTGCCCTCGAGCACGTCACCGACCTTCGGCCAGCGGTAGTACTCGAAGGCCTGCTCGCCGTGGAGGATCGCCCGTCCGGGGCCGCGCAGCTTCTCGATCG
>CAMDCC010000326.1 GCA_945889545.1 Bifidobacterium breve
GTGGAGATCGTCGAGCGTCGACTGCGGTATGTCGATGCCGAAGCGGTCGAGGCGCAAGGTCATACGTGGCGCGAGAGAAATCCCTGGCGCACCGGCTTGCGCCCCTCGTAGAACGGGGTGAGCAACTCGTTTACGTTCTCCGGCGTCCAGTGCTCGGGCGTCTCGAACTGCTGGTCGGTACCTGGCCCCTCGAGCACCGTGATCTGACGACCCCACACCACGAACACCTGCCCGCTCACCTTCGCGGCCTGCGGCGAAGAGAGGTACGCCACGAGCGGTGACACGTTCTCGGGTGCGAACACCTCGAAGTCGCCGTCCTTGGTGTCGAAGCCACCGAGCTGCTCGGTCATCCGCGTGAGCGCGCGCGGTGCGATGGCGTTGGCGTTCACGCCGTAACGACCGAGGGCCTGCGCAGCACCGAGCGTGAGCTGGATGATCCCGCCCTTGGCCGCTGAGTAGTTCGGTTGACCTGCACTGCCCAGCAGTCCGGCTTCCGACGACGTGTTCACGATGCGCCCGTCGACTGGGCCGTCGGCCGCCTTCGACTTCTCGCGCCAGTACTCGGCCGCGTGTCGCATCATGCAGAAGTGACCCTTGAGGTGGACGCGGATCACCGAATCCCACTCTTCTTCGCTCATGTTTAAGATCATTCGGTCGCGCAGGATGCCCGCGTTGTTGATGAGGATGTCGAGGCTGCCGTACGTCTCGGCGGCGAGAGAGATGAGGGCCTTCGCGATGTCCCAGTCGGCGACGTCGCCGGTGTGCGCAGTGGCCTCGCCCCCGGCAGCCTTGATCTCGGTAACGACCTCATCGGCGGGACCAGCCTCGAAGTCGTTGACGATCACCCGGACGCCCTGGCGCGCCAACTCGAGCGATTCGGCCCGACCCAGACCACGCCCCGCGCCGGTCACGATCGCGACCTTTCCTTCCATACCTTCCAGCACGTCCAGACTCCTCTATCTCTCCGATTCCAGCCGCGGACTCTAACGTTCCGGCCCATGAGCGGGCAGAGCGAGCGGAGCGGATGGAGCGAACGACGTGAGCGGAAGTAGAGGAGCGGAAGCGGAGCAATCGAGACGAGTGGCGTTGGTGACGGGCGCCAGTCGGGGAATCGGGAAGGGCACGGCCATCGCGCTCGCGAAAAGTGGACTCGACGTGGCCATCACAGCACGCACAGTGCACGAGGGCCAAGGCGTCGACGACTCCGATGCTGCGGGACGCTCGGTGCCCGGCAGCCTCGACACGACGGCGGACCTCGTCGAAGCAGAAGGACGGCGTGCGCTGAAGGTGCCGATGGATCTCCTCGACCACGTATCGCTCAATGCCGCGGTCGAGCGTGTCCTCAGCGAGTGGGGTCGCATTGACCTGCTGGTCAACAACGCCGTGCACACTGGCCCCGGCAGCATGACGCGGTTCGAGGACACAACGATAGAGATGATCGAGACCAAGCTCGCCGCGAACGTTGTGTCACAGGTGGTGCTCGTCAAGGCGGTGCTCCCGCACATGGTCGAACGCGGGTCGGGCACGGTCGTGAACGTCACGTCGGCGGTCGCGATGACCGACCCGCCCGCACCCGCCGGCGAAGGCGGATGGGGCTCGGCCTATGCGATGTCGAAAGGCGCCTTTCACCGCATGGTCGGCATCCTCGCGGTCGAGTACCCCACGCTCCAGTTCTTCAACGTGGAACCGGGCTATGTGGTGACCGAGCGCATGGAAGTGAACGCCAAGAACCTCGGACTTGAAGGCGTCTACCCCGGCGCGCCGCCAACGGTGCCCGCGTCGGTGATCGCATGGCTCGCGACCAACGCTGACGCCGGCGAGCTCAACGGCCAGACGATCTCCGCGCAGCGCTTCGCCAAGGAACGCGCCACCCACGAACCCTGGGCACGCCGCTAGAAAAGAGTCTGGCTACTTGATGGCGAGGGCGTTGGGGGGTGAGCCGAGGCCGCCGGGGATGCCGAGCGGTGCGCTCGTGAAGAGGAACTCGTAGACGCCGTCGTTGGCACAGTCTTCGGCCAGCGCGTCGAGATCGAAGAACTCGCCGAGCGGGATGCCGAGCATCGCGAGGACTCTTGTGTGCACGCTGTCGCCGGGCGCACCCAAACCACCTGGACCGAGCGCTTCGACGGCCGGATTGTCGACGGCGATCGCGGCAACGCCGTGGTCCCACAAGAACTCAGCAATTGCCGGACCGGGTCCGACGCCGGGAGTGTGGAACTTCTCGAACCCCTGCCCGCGACTCGCTGCCGCCACTGCTTCACGGCCCGCCACGTCGAGCGCCTTGTACCAAGCAACCCACCCGGTGCGCACGCAGAGGATGTCGCCCTCGCGCAGCTCCACACCTTGGGTTGCGGCCGTCGCGGTGAGCATCTCGCGGGTGATTGCGAACTCCTCGTTGCCCGGAATGTCCGCGTGGCGCGCAACATCGAGCAACACGCCGCGTCCGGCGATCCCCACCGCAGCCCACGCCTCGATGCCGAGCGTCTTCGCTTCGACGTCGGCCCCGGCCCGCCCACCGAAGAACCCCTTGTCGGGGTGTCCGAAGTGCCCGAACCCATCCCATTGAGTGGAGCCCTGTGGGAAGAAGTTGTCGAGCTTGTCGTCGAACACGTTGGCCATGCCGAGCGAGAAGATCGTGTGCTCGAACGGCTCGCGCCCGAAGAACGGCGGCGACGGCAACGTGAGTGGCAGGTCGAGGGAGAACCGCTTCCCCGCCGTCACCAGCTTCGCGGCCGCCGCGACCCGCTCGGGCGTGAGGAGCTCGAGCGATCCGAGCTTCGGGTCGAGCACATCCCACGCGCTCCCGTCGGGGAGATCGGCATACCGGGGTCGCTGTGCCATCCGCTCGCCCCCTAACGCTTGATCAACCAGAACGACGCGCCGTGGCGCTGGACACCTTCGAAACGGGAGTCGTCCCACAACGGGTCGAGGATCGACGCCAGCTCGGAGTCCCCACTCACATACCAGTTGGGCATGAGGACCTCGAGGTGTGGTCCTTCGGCGAGCAATGCCGCCGCGAGCAGGTACTGCTCTGAGTAGAAGCTGTCGACGAGCGCGAGCGGGTAGTCATCGGGCAAGTAGATGTCGTGGAAGTGCACGATCACACCTGGGCGAAGCGCAGGGAGTACATCGAGGAACGTGACCGTCACATCGGAGTTCTGAAGACAGCGATGCGAGTTATCGACGAACAGGATGTCGCCCGCCTGGAGCCGATCGAAGACATCGAGATTGGTCTCTTCCAATCGAACGCGCAGCACCTCATCACAGAGATC
>CAMDCC010000327.1 GCA_945889545.1 Bifidobacterium breve
AGCGTGCCCGAGTGAGTCGAAGGCGCCGGCTTTCGCCAATGACTCCACGGTGCGCTTGTTCAGCGCAGTGGGGTCGACGCGTTCGCAGAAGTCGTAGAAGTCGAGGAAGGGTCCGCCCGCGTCGCGGGCGGCACTCATGAGAGCGACGACTCCCTCGCCCACGTTGCGTACAGCCGACAGGCCATACCGGATGGCTCGTGTGCCATCGGCACTCACGCGCACGGTGAAGTCTTGTTCGGACTCGTTCACATCGGGGACGAGTACCGGGAGGTCCATCTGCCGGCACTCGTTGAGGAAGATCGCGGTCTGGTCCTTGTTGGACTTCACGCTCGTGAGGAGCGCCGCGAGGTACTCGACCGGGTGGTTCGCCTTGAGATACGCGGTTTGATACGCCACGTAGCCGTACCCGACGGAGTGCGACTTGTTGAACGAATAGTCGGCGAACGGCTCGATGGTGTCGAAGATCTGCTCGCCGAAGGCCCGAGCGTGCCCTTGTGCCTCGCAACCGTCGACGAACTTGGACCGCTCCTTCGCGATGAGCTCGCGGTCCTTCTTCCCCGTCGCCTTGCGCAGGTTGTCGGCTTCTTCGAGCGAATAGCCCGCGAGTCGCTGAGCGACTCGCATGAGCTGCTCTTGGTAGATGATCAGCCCGTACGTGGGCTCGAGGATGTCGATGAGGTCGGCGTGCGGATAGTCGACCGGCTTGCGGCTGTTCTTGCGGTCGGCATACTCGTTGTGCCAGTTCTGGGCCATCGGCCCCGGCCGGTAGAGAGCCGTGAGGGCGGCGATGTCTTCGAATGCTGTGGGGATGAGCGATCGGAGCAATGCTCGAACTGGCCCACCTTCGAGTTGGAACACGCCGATGGTGTCGCCGCGCTGGAGCATCTCGAACGTCTTCGGATCGTCGAGGGGCACGTTGTCGATATCCGGACGCATGCCTTCGGTCGCTTCGACGAGGTCGAGCGTGATCTCGATCACGTCGAGGTTGCGCAGGCCGAGGAAGTCCATCTTCAGCAGGCCGAGGTCTTCCACCCCGTGCATCTCGTACTGCGTCACGATCGGCCCCTCGGAAACATCGCCTTGGGGCGTGCGGCCGCGCTGGATCGGTAGGTACTCGATGAGCGGCTCGCGGGTGATGACGACGGCGGCCGCGTGGATGCCGTCCTGTCGGCGCAGCCCCTCGAGCCCGATGGCGACGTCGATGACCCGTCGGGCGTCGGGGTCCGCCGCGTAGAGCTCGCGCAGCTCGGACGCCATCTTGTAGCCGTCTTCTTGTCCGGGCACGAGCTCGAGGCACGCGTTCAGGGGCGTGTCGCGCCCCATGATCAGCGGCGGCATGAGCTTGGCGATCTTGTCGCCAACCCCGTACGGATAGCCGAGCACGCGCGCCCCGTCGCGCACGGCGGCCCGAGCCTTGATCGTGGAGAACGTGACGATCTGCGCGACGTGGTCCTCGCCGTATCGCTGCGCGGCGTATCGGATCATCTCGCCGCGGTAGCGGGAGTCGAAGTCCATGTCGATGTCGGGCATCTGCTTGCGGCCGGGATTGAGGAACCGCTCGAACAGCAGGTCGTAGCGGATCGGGTCGATATCGACGATGCGCAACGAGTACGCGACGCACGAGCCGGCTGCGCTCCCCCGACCCGGACCCACTCGGATCCCGCGCTCACGCGCGTACCGAACGAGGTCCCAGACCACGAGGAAGTACGCCGAGAAACCCATCGTCTTGATGATGCCGAGCTCGAACTCGATGCGCTCGGAGACGTTCGCCGGCAGCGACTCGCCGTAACGCTCGCGCGCACCGGTGAGCGTGAGCTCGCGCAGATACGAGTCTTCGTCGTGACCCATCGGCGTGGGGAACGTGGGAAGCACCGCGTTGCCGAACTCGATCTCCACGTTGGCCCGCTCGGCGACCCAGAGCGTGTTGTCGCACGCATCCTCGTGATCGGAGAACAGCGACCGCATCTCGTCGGCGGTCTTCAGATAGAACTCGCTGCCTTCGAAACGCAGTCGCTTGGGATCGTCGAGCATGGTCCCGGTCTGTACGCAGAGCAGCGCGGAGTGCGCCTCGGCATCGTGCCGATGCGTGTAGTGGCTGTCGTTCGTGGCCAAGAGCGGGGCGTCGATCGCCTTGGCGATGTCGAGGAGCCGCCCGTTCACTCGGTGCTGGTCGACGAGGCCGTGGTCTTGCATCTCGATGAAGAAGCTGTCGCGGCCGAGGACGTCCTGGAAGCGCGCCGCGATCTCCTTGGCCCCGGCATCGTCATCGGCGAGCAGGCGCTGGCAGATGGCGCTGCCGAGACAACCGCTCGTGCCGATCAACCCTTCGCTGTGCTGCTCGAGGAGCTCGAAGTCGACGCGCGGCTTGTAGTGGAAGCCCTCCAAGTACGCGCCGGAGGAGACCTTGATGAGGTTGCGATAGCCGGCATTGTTCTCGGCCAGCAGCGTGAGGTGGAAGATGTCGGCATCGGCGCGGCGCGGCTTGTCGCGGCGGTCGCCCGTGGTGAAGTACGCCTCTTCGCCGACGATGCACTTGATGCCGGCTTCGCGCGCGGCCTTGTACATGGGGAGGACGCCGTACATGTTGCCGTGATCGGTGATCCCGACCGCGGGCATGCCGTCGTTCACCGCGCTCTGCACCACGTCGCTGATACGCGAGGCGCCGTCGAGCATGGAGTACTCGGTGTGCAGGTGGAGGTGGACGAATGACCTGCTCACCGACGTTCAGAACCCCCCGAAAACCGTCCACAGGCTCACCCACAGGGCCCTGTGGAGAACTACAAGCGTGTAAGTCAACCTATGCGCTGGCGACGACGACTGCAAGGGGTCTGGATCTCATCCCATCACTCTCATGCGCTCACGCCGGCGGTCCCCCGGCCGGCCAGCACGGGTACCAGCATCTCGGCGGCGGTCAGGGAGCCGTGTGCGCTGCGCAGCCGCCGCTCGAACGGAAGCGCCGGATCGATGAACCCCACTGCATCGCGGGAAGCGAGCACGACGTCGCCGACGCGGGCCCGAGCCTGCGGGGTGGGCTCGGGACCGAGCCAGCCGTCGTCGAACAGCTCGTCGCGGCTGAAGACCCACGCCCGCTGACCATGCTCGGCCCGTGCGGCCGCGAGCAGCTCATCGGCCGCTCCCCGCCGCGCGTGGAGGTAGCGAAATCGGGCATCGCCGGCGTACGTGTCGACGAGCTCGTCCAACGCGTCGAGCGGGATCCAACCGTCGTCGTCCATGTGCACCTGACCATGGT
>CAMDCC010000328.1 GCA_945889545.1 Bifidobacterium breve
GCCCGGCACGGTCCAGCTCGGTAGTAGAGACCCATCTGGGAGGCGAGCTCGAGGACCCGGCTTTGGCGGCGAGCCGCGAGTCGCGTCACGCGGCCCATCGTGAGCACGTCGAGTACGTCTAGAGCGCGCGCCGCGGCACGCCGCCGCGCCGACCGGTGCCGCGGGTCGTGGCTTCGCCAGTGCCTGCGGGCGCCGTCCGACGGGGGTGCGAGGAGGTCGGCACTCATCCCCATCTCGGGGACACCCGCGAAGTGGGCCCAGTCCTCGAGCAACTTGTGCATCCGCGCTTCCAATGGGTACGAGAGCTGGAGATCGGGGCGTGCTCGGTAGGCGCTGTAGAGGTAGCGGTCCACGACGTGGTCGCCGTCGGTGGTCATGGGCTCGCGCAGCCACGCGACGAAGGCGTCGGCCGCATCGACATCGCTGAAGATCGCGTCGCTCGTGACCTCGACCGCGCTTGACCCGTCGTAGACGCGCGCGAGATTCATGACCTCGTCGAAGTTATGGCCGTTCGCCAACGTTCGGCGGCGCCACAGCGGCCCGACCGAGTCGAGGGCGAACAGCAGCGCCACCTCCTCACCGCTGGCTTCGAGGATGCGAGCAAGCTCGTGCGCGAGCAAGGTGCCGAAGCACCGGCCACCGACGAAGTACGGGCCGTGCGGCTGCACAGCCCGTATCTTCGCGGCGTACCGGCCGGCCATGGAGGCCACGCTTGCGTCGAGCATGCGGCGGCCGTCGAGGCCACGCGGTTGCAGGGCGTAGAACGGTTGATCGGGTCCGAGTCGGCGCGCCAGCGCGCCGAAGCCGACCGAGTTGCCGTCGCCGGCAGTCACGAAGAACAGCGGGGGTCGGCTGCCGGTCGCAGTGAGTGGCACGAGGCAGCGCGTCGGATCGTCCCAGCCGTTGGAGCGGATCAGCGCGGCCAATGCCTTGACGGTGGGCGCATCGAAGATCGAGGCCAGCGGCAGGCGGACGCTGGTGATCTCCTCGATCCGGGCAAAGAGCTCGATGGCGACGAGCGAGTGACCGCCGAGGTCGAAGAAGTCGTCGTCGACACCGATGGGCCGCACGTCCAGCACGTGTTCCCACACCTTGACGAGGGTCTGCTCCAGCTCGCTAGCGGCGTCGTGGCGCCGCGAGGTGGCCGCGAGATCAGGCTCGGGGAGCGCGGCGTGGTCCACCTTCCCGTTGGCAGTCAGAGGCAGCTTCTCGAGCGCCACGATCGCGCTCGGAATCTCGTACGCGGGGAGGAGCTCGCCGAGGAAGGTCCGCAGCTCGTCGAGCTGGATTGTTGTTGCGGGCACGATGTAGGCCACGAGCCGACGGTCATCCGGGCCGTGCTGTCGTGGCACGACCACGGCTTCCCGCACGCTGGGATGCTCGAGGAGCGCGCGCTCTACCGCGGCCGGCTCGACGCGAAAGCCGCGGATCTTGACTTGACGATCGATGCGGCCGAGGAAGTCGATGGTGCCGTCGGGACGGCGTCGGACACGGTCGCCGGTGCGGTACAGCCGCTCCGTTGGATCGCCGCTGAACGGGTCAGGCACGAACCGCTCTTCGGTGAGCTCGGGCGCACCGAGATAGCCGAGCGCAACGCCGTCACCCCCGATCAGCAGCTCGCCCGTGACTCCCGGTGGCACGAGCCTGAGCGACTCGTCCACCACGTACACGCGGGTGTTCTCGATCGGTTGGCCGATCGGCACGGGCCGTTCGACGCGCGAGCGGGCCGGCATGCGGTGGCAGCAGGTGAACGTCGTGCCCTCCGTGGGGCCATAGCCGTTCACGAGGACGCCGTCGGGCGGCAGCAACGCCAGGGCGCGTGAGCAGTGATCGGGCGAGAGGACGTCGCCGCCGGCCAGCAGCTGACGAACGTGACGGAGCGAGTCCGGCACGCGATCGACGAAATGGTGGAAGAGCCCGGCCGTCAGCCACAGCGTCGTGACGCCGAAGCGCTCCAGCACGGCCGCGATCTCCTCGGGTGCGAGCGGTCCGTCGGGCGCGACCGCGAGCCGGGCCCCATTGAGCAGCGCACCCCAGACCTCAAACGTCGATGCGTCGAACGCGAGGGGCGCCAGAAGCAGGAGCGTCTCATCCGGGCCGAGCTCAACGAAGGTGGTGCCACGCACGAGGCGCAATACGGCCCGGTGTGGCACGGCGACCCCCTTGGGCTCGCCGGTGGTACCAGAGGTGTACGCCACGTAGGCGACGTCGGTGGCGGCGACCGCGGGCGCCGGGTCCGTGGACGGCTCGCGCTCGAGGTCGGGGTCGTTGACGAGCACGAGTGTCGCACCGCTTCGTCGCGCGACGTCCCGGTAGTGCGCCGTCGTGCACACGGCGACCGCATCAGCGTCGCGGAGCATTGCCTCGACTCGCGCCGGCGGTGACGACGGATCGATCGCCACGTACGCGCTCCCGGCCTTCACGACGGCGAGCAGCGCGATGACGGCATCGGGCGAGCGGTCGAGGAGCACACCTACCCGGGTTGATGCCCCGGCGCCCACCGTCAACAAGCGGTGTGCGAGTTGGTTGGCGTGACGGTCGAGGTCACCGTAGGTGAGCTCTCCACCGTCGGCGACCACGGCGATCCGGTCGGGATGCTCGCGCACGCGATCGGCAAACACCGCGGCGATCGACCCGTCCCGTTCGTAGGGCGTCGTCGTGCCCGCGCGTTCGACGAGGGCACGCTGCTCGGTCACGGGCATCACGAGCAGTCGCGAGATCGGCTGTGACGTCTCCGCGACAAAACCCGCGAGCACGGTCAGGTACGAGTCGATCATGCGCCGTGCGGTGGCGGCTTCGAACAGGTCGGTGCTGTACTCCCAGATGACGCTGAGCCCGGCGCTCGAGTCGCGTCGGTTGACGACGACGATGTTGAGATCCGCTTTGGCGGATCCGTTGCCGCTGGTGTCGTCGGGGATCACCGTGATCCCCGGGATCGTGAGGTCCGGGCTCGGCGGGTCTTGGAACGAGAACAGCACCTGGTACACGGGGAGCGTGCCCGGGCGCCGCTTCGGCGCGATCACCTCGAGCACGTGCTCGAAGGGCAGATCCTGGTTGGCGAGGGCGGCCGCCGTCACCTCCCGGACATGTTCGAGGACTTCTGCGACGGTCGGATCGCCGCGCAACTCGACGCGCAGCGCCACCGTGTTGACGAGCATGCCGATGAGGTCCTCGGTTGCCCGGAACCGTCGGTTCCCCACGCCGGACCCCACCACGAACTCGTGCTGTCCGCTCGACCAG
>CAMDCC010000329.1 GCA_945889545.1 Bifidobacterium breve
GCCCGCGGCTTGACGAGGCCATCGCCCGCGTCGGCACCGACCACTGCGACCTGCATCACTTCGTCGATATCGAGGATGCACGCCTCGACCTCGGCGGGAGACACCCACATGCCAGAGACCTTGAGCATGTCGTCGGATCGGCCGAGGTGCTCGTAGTGCCCGTCCCCGACGCGCCGGACGTACTGGTCGCCGGTCGCGATGAAGCAACCCTGGAGCACGGTTCGATTGAGGCTCGTACGATTCCGATAGCCGACCATGACCGACTCACCGGCCACATGCAGATGCCCCGGTTCGCCGTCGGGTACCGGGTTCCCGTCAGCCCCACGAAGCTCGATGTCGTAGCCGGGGACGGGTGTGCCGGAGGTGCCGGGAATCGACGCGCCCGGCCGGTTCGATAAGAAGATGTGCAGAACCTCGGTGGTGCCGATCCCGTCGAGTATCTCGACACCGAACCGATCGCCGAAGCGCCGATGCAGCTCGGCGGGCAGGGATTCGCCGGCCGAGATGCCGAGGCGAACCGAATCGAAGCTGTCAGTAGGCACGTCGGCGTTCAGGAGCGCGGCGTAGAAGGTCGGTACGCCGAAGAACAGTGTCGGGCGATGTGTCCGCAGATGTGCGCACACGGAGATGGGATCGGGCCGTTGGTGATTCAGCACCGCGGACGCACCGGTCCCCGGGGGAAAATACCCGGCGTTTCCGAGACCGTAGGCAAAGAAGAGCTTGGCGATGGAGTACACGCGGTCGGCTGGTCCCATGCCAAGGATCTCCGACGCATAGTGGTCGGAGCAGACCCCGAGGTCCGCATGGCGGTGTTGGGCCCCTTTCGGGAAGCCGGTCGTTCCCGACGTGTACAGCCAGAAGGCGATGTCATCGTCGGAAGCCGGGAACACCTCCGGGACGCCTTCGGCCCGGGCCAACACGTCCGAGACGCGTACGGACTCCGCTGGTGCGGCATCGCCGTCCACTAGGACGAACCGGAGGAACGGACGCTCATGTGCCGCGACTCCTGTGGTCGCAAGGAACGAGTCCGACACGACGAGACCCACGGCGCGGGAATCATCGAGGAGGAAGCGGTAGTCGTCGGCGTTGAGCATGGTCGAGATTGGTACGGGCACCGCGCCGATCCACATGGCCCCCCAGAAGAAGGAGAGGAAGGTCGGCGTGTCGGCCAAGACCAGGGCCACGCGCTGCTCGGGAGTCACGCCGAAGGTGGTCAGCACAGCGGCCGCCCGGCGCACGCCGTCGGCGATCGCGCTCCGGCTCCATTCGCGTCCCGACTCCGCGTCGATGACCAGCGTGGCATCAGGAAGTGTCCGTTCGGGGGCGAGCACGAACCGCTCAACCGCGTTCGCGCTCGACCGTTCCGCGATCGCCGTCAATGCTTCCTTCCCCCTTGGACTCGAGGAGCGGCACCCGTCCACGGCCACTTTCTACACTCTACTTGTGTGAAACAACCAGAGTGTAGAAGAATCTCGGCGCTCAACGAGGAGGGATCCCGGCGCCGACGTCGGGCGCGAGCGCTGTGGGCCGCGGTAGCCCCAGGACCCTGAAGGGGGCCGGTGACGCGTCAATTCGGCTGCATGCCGCCAGTATGACGCTGCCGTACGCCCGGCCCACGTCGTGACCCAGTTCTGGCTGTTCGCGCTGCTGGGGGCCGGCGTCGGCGGGATCTACGCGCTCGCCGCGCAGGGCATCGTGCTCGTCTACCGCGGCTCGGGCATCTTGAACTTCGCTCACGGAGCGATGGCCGCAATCGGCGCGTTCATCTACGTGGAATGCGATGACGCCGGCTTCGGCACGGTGGGGTCCGTCGTGGTCGGCATGGCGGCTGCCGGGTTCGTCGGTGTGCTGGTGCACGTGTTGGTGATGCGCCCGTTGCGTCGCGCATCGCCGTTGACGAGGCTTGTCGCAACCCTCGGCGTGCTCACCGCAGCGCAGGCTGCACTCAGTGGGTGGCCCTTCGACCTGGGGAACAACCTGCGCTTCATCACGGGCTTCCTGCCGTCGGGTGCGGTCGAGTTCTCCCAGGACATCTCGGTCGGCGCGGACCGCTTGTGGCTCCTCGGCATCGCTACCGTGCTGAGCAGCGTCCTGTGGGCGGTGTACCGGTTCACCCGCTTTGGTCTCATCACGCGAGCCGTCGCCGAGAACGAAGGGGCTGCTGCCGCCCTCGGCCGCTCGCCCGACCTGATTGCCGCGGTGAACTGGGGCTTCGGCGCGGCGCTCGCCGGGCTCGCGGGCATCCTGGTGGTCCCGATCATCGGGCTGTCGGTCAACCAGGTGCTGTTGCTGCTGATGCCTGCGCTCGCCGCCGCCCTCGTCGGCGGCTTCACGTCGTTCCCCCTGACACTGCTCGGCGGTGTGCTCATCGGCGTTGCGGAGTCGGTGCTCGCAAGCGGAGCAACGTGGATTCCCGAATTCCTCCGGGCGCCGGGCTGGTCGAAGTCGGTCCCGTTCCTGGTGATCATCGCGGTCCTGGTGCTCCGTGGGCGCGCGTTGCCGCTACGCGGGCACGTGCTCGAACGACTGCCCCGCGTGGGCGGCGGCCGAATCCGACCCGGATCGATCGCCCTCGTCGCAGGAGCGGCGTACGTGTTGCTGAACGGGATCGGGTTTCTTGGGTACGGCGGCGCTCAGTTCGACTGGGTCGGCGCAGTGACCACAACCGCCATCTCGGCGACCATCTGCCTCTCGCTCGTCGTGGTCACCGGATACACGGGCCAGCTGTCGCTCGCTCAGTACGCGCTCGCCGGGGTTGGAGGCTATGTAGCCGCACGCGCGAGCTCGGGAGGCGAGCTGATCGGGCTGTTCAGCTTGGGCAGGGTCGGTTTCGAATTTGCCGTCGTGCTTGGGATCCTCTGCACCGTCCCGGTCGGACTGCTCGTCGGGCTTCCTGCACTTCGAACCCGTGGGGTAAACCTCGCGATTGCCACACTCGGCCTCGCGTTGCTCATCGAGCGGGTCGTGCTCGCCAACCCCGACTACACGGGAGGCCGCACAAGCACGGTCGTGAAGCCGCCGGACTTCTTGGGCCTCACCATTGACCCGATCGAGTACCCGCGGCGGTACGCGACCTTCTGCGTCGGCGCCCTCATCGTCGCCGGGCTGGTCGTCGCCAACGTCCGCCGTGGTCGCTCAGGACGGCGACTGCTCGCGGTACGTGCCAACGAGCGAGCGGCCGCCTCGCTGGGCATCTCAGTGACCGGAGCCAAGCTGTACGG
>CAMDCC010000330.1 GCA_945889545.1 Bifidobacterium breve
AGAGCGGAAGAGGGGAGCTACCGGGCGGTCTCTCCGCGCTTCCCCTGCAACGTTCGTACACTGCTCGCATGACTGACGGCTCAACGGTGTGGTGCCCATCATGTGGCGCCGAATACGTCGCCGGCGTGCCGTACTGCGCCGATTGCCGCGTAGGGCTCGTGGCCGACCAGCCCAGCCGACTCTCACCCGCTCCCGCGTCCGCGCCCAGCGCCGACGGCGAGCTCGTCGCGATCGGCGCGTGGCCGCGCTTGTCCGCCCAGATCCTGCGCGCCCGGCTCGAGACCGCAGGCATCTCGGTGATGGCCGAGTGGACAGGCCCCGGCGCCGATGCGCTCGGCACCCTTGTGGTTCCGGCGGAGCAACGCGAGTTCGCCGAGGCCGTCGTCCACGAGCTCGACGTGGCCGACGAGGTCCCCGACACTTCGCCCTTCGCCTACGTGGTCCGCATCGAAGAGCACCTCTCCGTCGCCGCGGAGCTCCTCCAGGAGCTCCGCACGAAACTCGACGAGCTCGAGGCCCGCGGCCTCCTCTAAAACCCCGCTCAAGCCCCCCGTTCTGGAGATCCAGGGCACCGGAAACCGGGGGTGTGGATCTCCAGAACGCAGGTTTTGGGGTGGTTTGGGGAAGGTCAGGTCAGACGGCGGCGCGTTGGGCGTTGCGGAGGGCTGACTCCACGAGGAGCACGAGGGTCTCTTGCACGTGGGTCTTGCGCCGGACGTCGCACAGGACGATCGGGATGTTGGCCGGGACGGCGAGCGCCTCTCGCACGGCACGGGGATGGTGCGTGGCCACGCCGTCGAACATGTTGACGGCGACCACGAACGGGATGCCGAGCGCCTCGAAGTAGTCGACGGCAGCGAAGCACTCGGCGACGCGCCGCGTGTCCACGAGCACCACACCGCCGACCGCGCCGCGTACGAGCTCGTCCCAGAGGAACCAGAAGCGGTCCTGACCGGGCGTGCCGAAGAGGTACAGCACCATGTCGGGGCCGAGCGTGATGCGCCCGAAGTCCATCGCGACGGTCGTGCCCGTCTTGCCCACCTGCCCCGACCGGTCGACGCCCAGACTCTCGACCGTCATCTCGGCTTCGGTGCGCAGCGGCTCGATCTCGGAGATCGACCCGATCAACGTGGTCTTCCCCACCGCGAAGCCACCGGCCACCACGATCTTCATGGCTACGGGCGCGGCGGGGACCCGCGCGTGGTCAAAGAGCGCGGATGCCATCAAGCAGCCTTTCGAGCAGACGGACGTCGGTCGCAGACTCGACCGTGTGCGGGTCGTCGACCGCAACGACGCCGGCCGTCGCGAGATCGTCCACGAGCACGCGCACGACTCCGACGGGGAGGAACAGCCGGGCCGCAACCTCAGCGACCGACGTCGTGGGACGACAGAGCTCCACGATGCGTTGCGACTCCGGTGGCGCGCCGGGCGGGTATGCACCAGGTTCGGTGAGCGCGCGCACACCAGCTTCGAGCGCCATCAGCGGGCCAGGGACACGAGTGCGACCTCGCGTGAGGACATACGGACGGACGAGGCGTGGATGTTGCCCCGGTTCACGGCGGTCGTTCGATCCCATCACCGCGGCAGCGCGGTCTGAAGCTCGGCGACGAGCGAAGGCGTGAGCGCGGCCGCGCATCTCTCTACCAGCACCGCCATCTCGTAGCCGACCAACCCGACGTCGCATGGACGAGACGCCGCGACGGCGAGCACCGACGTCTCACTGACGCTCATCACGAACAGGATCACGCGCTCGAGCTCGACGATGACCTCGTGCACCGCACCACCGTCGAGCGGCACCGGCGAACCCCACGAGCACGAGCAGGGGCACACTGACGACGAGAACGAGCCTGGTTCGGAACGGCAGCTTGCGCAGCAATGTGAGATCCCCGCGGGTTGGAGCCCGCCCCACAGGGATTTCGGCAGAAACAGGCGCTCGGTGGGCCGCTGTGAGCCACGGCCCATGCCGTTATTCGGCCCCTCGCTGCTCCATATCTCTGGTCGCGCTCGGTGGGCCGCTGTGAGCCACGGCCAAGGCCTTATTCGGCCCCTCGCTGCTCCATATCTCTGGTCGCGCTCGGTGGGGCTGCTGTGAGCCATCGCCAAGGCCTTATTCGGCCCCTCGCTGCTCCATACCCTCGAACTCGTCGACGGTCATGAGGACGGTTCGGGCTTTTGAGCCCTCCGAGGGGCCCACGATGCCCCGCCGCTCCATGAGATCCATGAGGCGCCCGGCCCGGGCAAAGCCCACCCGGAGCTTGCGCTGGAGCATCGACGTGGAGCCGAGGCCCGACCGCACCACCAGCTCCATGGCCTCCACGAGGAGCAAGTCATCGTCATCGTCGCCGCCCCGGGCGCCGGGCTGGCCGCTGCCCGCCGAGGTGTCCTCGGCGATGCCCTCCACATAGTGAGGTTCGCCCGCCTGGCGCTTCCAATGGGCCACCACCTGGCGCACGCACGCCTCGTCCACCCACGCGCCCTGCACGCGGGTGGCCTTGCTCTCGCTCGCGGTGACCATCAGCAGGTCGCCACGGCCGATGAGCTTCTCGGCGCCGGCCTGGTCGAGCACAACTCGAGAGTCGGCGATGCTCGTGACGCTGAACGCCAGGCGGCTCGGCACGTTGGCCTTGATCACGCCGGTGATCACGTCGACCGACGGGCGCTGCGTGGCGATCACGAGGTGGATGCCGACAGCTCGCGCCATCTGAGCGATGCGGCAGATGCTGGCCTCCACATCGCGGGCCGCAACCATCATGAGGTCGTTGAGCTCGTCGACCACGACCACGATGTATGGCAGTCGCTCGTAGCCCTTGCCGCTGATCCGGTCGGGTGCCTCCGGCGTGGGAAGGTCGCCCGCGTCGACCATCGCGTTGTAACCCATGATGTCGCGGACGCCGACCTCGCTCAGCACCTCGTAGCGCAGGTCCATCTCGCGCACGGCCCACGCGAGCGCGTTGGCGGCCCGCTTCGGGTTGGTGACGACGCTGGTAAGCAAATGAGGCAAGTCGTTGTACGCGCCGAGCTCCACCCGCTTCGGGTCGACGAGGATCAGGCGCACCTGATCGGGCGTATTGCGCATGAGCAGCGACGTGACGAGCGAGTTGATGCAGCTCGACTTGCCGGCACCGGTCGCGCCGGCGATGAGCACCTGCGGGCGTGCAGCGAGGTCGAGCA
>CAMDCC010000331.1 GCA_945889545.1 Bifidobacterium breve
CGAAGTGCGTCACGCCGAACGAGTACCAGAGCACCACGTCGGTATCGGTGATCGAACGGTCGGCCGAGGTCCACGCGGGCAGCCCGTCGCCACCTGACGACTGGTTCGGGTAGTTGCCAGCGGCGCGCCGCTCGTCGCGCGCGTACTGCGTGACCCAGAGATTGTGGGTTGCGAACGCGGCGCGGCGACCGACGCTCGACTCCGGGTGCGCGAGCAATGTGGGCGTGGACATCGTCGGCACGAGCTTGTAGCCGACCGGTTGATCGAGCCCGTTCTTGGTCGACGGGTTGACGACCTTCCAGGTGCGTGAGTCGGCCGGGTTGGTCTCCCGTTGTGCTGCGAGCTCGGTGTCGAGCCGGGTGGCGCGCATCTTGAAGGCGTTGGCCCACTCGTTGTCAGGCCCTGGGGGCACGCGTTCGGCCTCCACCTCGTACACGCTGTTCTCGGTGCCGTCCACGTCGAGGTCGAGTCGCGCACAGAACATGTGCTGGTGGTTCGGACCCGCGAGGCCCGGCGCGACCATGTTGGCGAACTCGGGGACAACGCCGGGGGCGACGGCCATCGACGAGATGATCCCGGTGAGCTTGACCTCGAGCTGCACGTTCCCGTCGAGATAGAGGTGCCAGTAGAAGCCGTACTCGTAGTTCCCCACGGTGGCGATCGAGCTGATGACCAGACGTCGCGACCGCCGCACCTCGCTGGTGCCGCCGTGCATGTCGGTGTGCTTCCAGAGGATCCCGTAGTCCTCTTCATGCATGCAGATGGCGTTCTCGACGATGTATGGGTCGCCCTGCTCGGTGGTGAGCACACCGTCGAAGTAGTGGATGGCGCCGAGACAGTCGCAACCGAGCGTGAGCGAGTTCGCCATCCGGCCGAGGCCCCACTCGCCGACGTCGAACGCGTTCTTCCAACCGTGCATCGGGCCGGGGTCGCCGTAGGGCACGACCATCTCGCTGATTGACGCGCGGTGCAGTACGGGTCGGATCCGGCCCTGGTCGTCGTACGCGATCGTGTGGAGCACGAGTCCTTCGTACGGGTCGAACGCGACGCGGAACGACCACTTCTGCCAGCGCACGAGATTTCCCTCCACGCTGAAGCTCGGCCCGTCGGGCTGGGTGATCTCCAGCGCCTTGAGATCGGTGCGCATCGGGCCGACGTCTTCGGGGAGGTACGAGCCCCGGTTCGGTGGCAGCGGCACGACGCCGAGATCGACGATCTCGAGCACCTCGCCGCCACCCTGGTCGAAGTACGCGATCACACCTTCGATCGGGCGCGCGTATCCGTTGTCGGTCTTGGACTCCCGCAGGAACGAGATGCACCGGCTGATGCGCCGTCCTTCTTCGTGCGGGCTTCCGAAGGTTCCCGCCGGCCACGGGTCGACCTGCACGAGGTCGAAGTCGGTGATGCCGCGCTTGTTCATGGCCGCTTGCCACTCGGGGTGGTTCTTCACCTTGAAGATGGCGTCGCCCGACTCCCCGAACAAGAGGGTGGGGTGAACACCTTCGATCACGTCGAGGGAGCGCACCTCGCCCGCGGTGATCGAGACGACGGCTTCGGTCACCTCGAGGGTCGGACCGGTCACGAGCTGGAGCTCGATCTCCCGGTCGACCGCATCGCCGGGCCGGTGTGCCGCGATCGTCTCCTTGGACGGCTCGTGCAAGACGATGTGGATGTACCTGGCGTCTTCGGGGACGCGTCCGCTCGAGCGCAGGATCTCGACGGCGCCCGAAACCTCGTCGGCCGTCAGCATGTCGAGTGGGTGGGGTGTGGTTGCCGGTGGTGGCGTCGTAGTCACGGCCGGGACCTTATGACACCGTGGAGCCGCTCTTCGGGGCCTAGGTCCGTGCGGCAGGGCCCTTCGGCCCTGTCTTCCACCACCGGACCAGCGCACGCTGCCGGGAGTCCGCAATCGCGCGACGCGTCCACGCAGGCTGGAGGGCGAACCTTGCATCACCTACGTTTCCGCGTGACCGCGGCGTTCGGAGCCTCGGCGTTGGTGATGGCGTCCATGGTGTTGGTGGCGGCCCCTGTCGGCGCGATCCCGACCCAACAGTCCCCGTGGGCGAGGCAGGCAGACAGGATCTGTAGTCGCGCCGACGACCGGATGTTCTCGCAGCTCGACCGCCACGCGGATCTCGATGTGACGGTGCCACTCGCCGACCTCACACGTCAGGAACGTCGCGAGCTGCTCGCGATCCTCAAGATCGTGGGGAACACGGCGACCCGAGCCGCCGCCGACCTCAGTGCCGTCCGCGCTCGCTCGGCCGACCGTTCCGCCATCAAAGCGGTCATCAAGGCGCTGAAGCATTCGGCCAAGACCCAGCGGGGCGCGGCTGTGGAGACGCGCCGCCCACCCGATGACTCGTTGTTGCTCGTCGCCGATACCGCGGCGCCTGATGAGATCGCTGCAGTCGGTATCGAACGCGCCGGTGCGTTGGGTGCCCACGAATGTGGCGTGCTGCTCGGCGACTTGCTCTGGTACCGCGAGGTAAGCCTGCTCTTGGGCTCCGGACCCGAGGAGATCGCGGGGTTCCTGGTTTCCACCGGTCCTGCTGGCTTCACGGTGGGCTTCACGGGAGCGATCGACATCGCGCAGCTCGCCGAGGAGTTCGCGGGCCCCGACGAGTCGGCGGACGATGCAATGATCCGGCTCCAGGACCTTGGGTTCAACGCCGGACAGGTGGTGGAGTTCGACCGAGCGAACACTCCGGACTCGGCCTCGATCGAGGTGCTCGAGTTCGGCGACCCCGCCGGCGCGGCGGAGTACCTCGACGGTGTGCGCTGGGGGACCGAGGACGACATCGACGACGTGTACACGGTGTCAGAGCTGGACAGCGCGTGGGGATACAGCGAAGGTCTCCCGAGTGGTGCGGTCTCGAGGTACGTGGCGTTCCGCGCGGGGGCGCTGGTGTTCTACGTAGGCATGACTGGCGTGCCCGGGTACTCGGAAGCAGATGTGCTCCAGTTCGCGCAAGTGCAACTCGACTTCGTCGAGAACGGTCCGCCGGGCGCCACGAACACACCGGAGGACGCGATCGGGGCCGGCGTCGAGGCCGCAGGTGAGCGCTACGCAGGAGACTGCTCAACGGTCGACCCGACTGCCGACGTCGGCTCGTACTGCTCACTGTTGCTCGAGGATCACGGCAGTTCGCGC
>CAMDCC010000332.1 GCA_945889545.1 Bifidobacterium breve
CAGCGGCGGTCAGGATGTACGGGTGAAGGTGCACACTCCGAAGCCGAGCGAGCTGTGACGGACGAGCTGTGACGGACGAGCTGTGACGGACGAGCTGTGACGGACGAGCTGTGACGGACGAGCTGTGACGGACGAGCTGTGACGGACGAGCTGTGACGGACGATCTATGAGTGACGATCTATGAGTGACGAGATGCGGGTCACCACTGACGATGGGGTCGGGCTGGCCGTCGAGGTCACGGGCTCAGGCCCTCCGTTGCTCATGATCCATGGCTTCACCGGAGTGAAGGACGACTTTGCCGACCACCTCGACGTGTTCGCCCATGACTCGACCGTGGTCACCTTCGATCTGCGTGGTCACGGTGAGAGCGACAAGCCCGACACCGGCGATGCGTACTCCCTCGATCGGCTCGCGGCCGACACGCTCGCCGTCGCCGACGCGCTCGGCCTCGAGCAATTCCGGATGCTCGGCCATTCGATGGGAGGGATGGCGGCGCGCCGGGTGGTACTCGCCGCACCCGACCGCATCAATGCGCTCGTCCTGATGAGCACGTCGGCCGGACGGCCGAGCGGCGTCGACCCGGAGCTCGTCGACATGGGCGTGGCCGTCGCGCTCACCGAAGGTATGCAGGTGGTGCGCCAGGTGCTCGACGAGATCGACCCGTTGGGTACAGCCGCGAACCAACGGGTACGCCTCGAACGGCCCGACTACGAGGAATACGGCAAGCGCAACTTCTTCGCGGTGCCAGCCGTGGCCTACGCCGCCCTCATCTCTGACATCGCCCGTCAGCCCGACCAGCTCGTCGAGATGCGGGGCGTCGCGTGCCCCACGCTCGTGATCGTCGGCGAGCAGGATCAGGCCTTCCTGCCCGACTCGCTCGCGCTCGCGGACGCAATTCCGAACGCGGAGCTTGTTGTGGTGCCCGACGCGGGGCACTCGCCCCAGTTCGAGAACCCACCCGTGTACCAAGCGGCGATGGAGCGATTCCTCGAGGGTGTCGCCGTAAGCACGGATGGGCGTATTGGGGAGGTTGCGACATGAGCATCGTCATGCAGGGCGGCGGTGAGCTCGCGGCAAGCACGCTGCAAGCCCACGGCGTCGACACCGTCTTCACGCTGAGCGGCGGACACCTGTTTCCGCTTTACGACGGGTGCGTGAAGCATGAGATCGCGCTCATCGACACGCGCCACGAGCAGACGGCGGCGTTCGCGGCGGAAGGGTGGGCCAAGGTGACCCGCCGCGTCGGTGTGGCTGCGCTCACGGCGGGACCGGGCGTCACCAACGGCGTGAGTGCGATCACGAGCGCCCATCTCAACGGCTCACCAGTGCTCATCATCGGTGGGCGCGCGCCCCAGGCGCGCTGGGGCAGTGGTTCGCTTCAGGAGCTCGACCACGTGCCGATCGTGGCGTCGATCACCAAGCACGCGGCCACCCTCCCGACCGCCGAGGTGATCGCGTCGGGGATGGACGTTGCACTGCGCGCCGCGCGCTCGCCCCACCGCGGGCCCGCATTTGTCGACATCCCGCTCGACGGATGGGGTCCGGCCGACGTGGCCGTGCCGCAGCCACCGAACCTTGCCGAGCTCGCGGGCAGTGCACCCGATCCCGACGCGGTAACGCGTGTCGCGAAGCTCATCGCGGCGGCGCAGCGCCCGGTGCTCATGGTGGGCGGCGACGTGTACTGGGCCGGTGCTGAGCACGACGTGTTGGCGCTCGTCGAAGCCGTCCGCATTCCGGTGTTCGCCAATGATCTCGGACGCGGGGTGGTGGCGGCTGATCATGAGCTCGCGTTCTCGCGAGCCCGCAAGGCGGCGTTCGATGGCGCGGATCTCATGGTGGTGGCGGGCACGCCACTCGACTTCCGACTCGGGTTCGGCGCATTCGCAGCTCCGGTGGTGCACCTCGCGGATTCGCCCGGGACCGTTGCGCCGCATGTGGAGCTCGCCGCGTCGATCGCGGGCGACTTGCGCGCAACGTTCGCGGCGCTCGCCGAGCAGACGCCGGGCGCGGACTCAACCGATCACCGCGGCGCGCGCAATGAGTGGATCGCCCAGCTCCGGAGTGAAGAGCAGCAACGCCGGGCGAGCGAAGCCGAGCGGCTCGAGTCGGAGGCGCACCCGATCGATCCCGCGCGGATCTACGGCGAGCTGCGGTCACGCCTCGCTCGCGACGCGGTGGTGATCGGCGACGGTGGCGACTTCGTGTCGTACGCGGGCAAGTACGTGGACACGTTCACGCCGGGGTGCTTCCTCGGCCCGGGCCCGTACGGGTGCCTCGGCGCGGGCACCGGGTATGCGCTCGCCGCCGCGCTCGCGCATCCCGACCGTCAGGTGGTCGTGGCCTATGGCGACGGCGCGATCGGGTTCACGCTCGGCGATCTCGACACACTCGTACGTCACGGTGTGAACGTGACCGCCGTCATCGGGAACAACGGCATCTGGGGGCTCGAGAAGCACCCGATGCAGATGATCTTCGGATACGACGTGGTGGCCGAGCTGCGCCCCGGGACCCGCTACGACGAGGTGGCCGTCGCGCTGGGCGGCCACGGTGAGCTCGTGGAGGAAGCTGCCGGGATCGGTCCGGCGCTCGACCGCGCCCTCGCCCACGACGGTCTCTCGGTGGTGAACGTGCTCACCGACCCCGCCGATGCCTATCCCAGATCGAGCAACCTGGGCTGAGCTCGGCCGGGGTCTGGATCAGGTCGCCTTTTCCAGAAAGCGACTGCGTTCGACGACGACGCGGGTGATGCGGCCGGCGGCGACGAGCCCGCGGCCGTCGGTCACCGACACTCGAAACGTGAGCCGTCGGCCTTCCACGGTCTCGAGGATCGCTTCGGCCTGCACCTGACCGCCGACGGCGGTGGGGGCGAGGTGATCGAGCTGGAGGCGATAGCCCACGGTGGTGGTGCCGTCGTCGAGCTCACCGGCGACCGCTTGCACGGTCGCTGCCTCGGCCAACGTCGCAACACGAGGCGTTGCCAGCACCGCGACATCACCAGTGCCGAGCGCGGTTGCAGTGTCACCTTCTGTGACAACCATGGTGGCGATCGCAGTGAGCCCGGGACGCAATGGCATTGAAATACCCTAGCGATCCCATGAGCCGGGACACCTAATGATCGGCAACACATGATC
>CAMDCC010000333.1 GCA_945889545.1 Bifidobacterium breve
ATCGCCGAGACCACGCGCGCGTACCGAGTGCTCGAGACGAGCCACCCGCCCAACTACTACTTCCCACCCGACGATGTGCGCGACGGCGCACTCGAGCCAAGCGACGGCACGTCGTTCTGCGAGTTCAAAGGCCGCGCCCATTACTTCACCGTGCGTGCCGGCGATCGCGTCGAGGCCAACGCCGCATGGGGCTACGACACCCCAAGCGCCGCATTCGAGGCGATCACGGGCTACATCTCGTTCTACGCATCACGTATGGACGAATGCTTCGTCGACGGCGAGCTCGTCACCCCTCAACCCGGCGACTTCTACGGCGGTTGGATCACGAGCGACATCGAAGGTCCCTTCAAAGGCGGGCCCGGCACCCGAGGCTGGTAGGTCGCCCGCGCGGGATTCTCGGCACGTTCAACCCATCCATGTGTTGTTCAGCGTGCCGAGAATCCGCTCCTTGAGGACCAGTTACTTCAGCAGACGCGACATCCTGCGGTCGGCGAGCACCTTGCCGCTCGTCTGGCACTTCGGGCAGTAGACGACTTCGTGGGACTCGTACGAGACGTGCTGCAGCGTCTCGCCACAGCGCGGGCACGGTGTGCCGACCCGGCCATGCACCTCGAAGTTCGTACCGAGCTTCGGGTCTGACAGCCCGCCGGTTCGCTCGCGTTCCTTGGTGGTTCCGTCGGTCAACACGCTGCGCACCGCGTCGAGCAGGCGGGCGCGCTGATCGGCGTCGAGCTGCCCGAGCGAGGCATACGGCGAGAGGCCGGCACGCCACAGCGCGTCGTCGGAATAGCCGCGCCCCACACCCACGACCGTCCGCTGATCGCGCAGCCAGGTATGGATGCGGCGCTTGTCAGTGCCGTGCATCACGAACTCGGTGAACTCACCGGAGTCGGGCTCGGGGCCAAGGCCTGCGAGCGGCCCGTCGTCACCGGGCGCGAGCACCCACCACGCCGCCTTGCGTTCCGTGCCGTGCTCGCGCACGAGCACCGCAGGTCCGCCGACGAAGCGCAGCCGCATCACCTTCCCCTTGGGCTTCGTCTGCTTGGGCGGATCCTCGATGTCGAGGCGTCCCGCCTGCGAGAGGTGAATCAGGACTCGGGAGTCGTTGTCCCATTCGGTGACGAGGTACTTCCCGCGCCGGCCGACGCGCTCCAACGTGTGCCCGATGAGCGTGTCGGGCGCAGGGATGACCGTCTTCAGCGCAGTGAATCCGAGTGGTTCGTACGCCTCGAGCTCGTGACCCGCTAACGCAACACCAAGACGCTCGGCGAGCGCCTGCATCTGAGGGAGCTCCGGCACAGGGTCAAGTTTGACGCGCGACTGCGAACGTCTCGCCGTCGGGACCGACCGCGTCGAGCTTGGCATCCGAACGGGCCTTGTCGCGGATGTCTGTGGCTGATCCCTTCGGCATCAACCGCGTGCAGATGAGCCCGACCACGGTCACGGAGACCGCCACCCAGAACACTCGGTGCAACGCACCGGCAAAGGCATCACTCACGATTCGCTGCGTCTCCGGCGACAGTGGCGTCGATTGATCAGTCGGTGTGAGCAGCTTCGACGTGTCGAACGCACTCGTGCCGAACGCCTCCGTGAGCCGACTCGTCAACGACGTGAGCATCACGGACGCCGCGATGGCGATTCCGACGGCGCCACCGAGCTGGCGGGTGAAGTTGATGAGGCCGGTCGACACGCCCATCTGCTCGGTTGTCACGGAGTTCTGGGCGGCGAGCGACGTCGACATGAACACGAGACCCATGCCGGTGCCGAGGACGACGAGGTACACGCCGAGGATCAGCCCGCCCGAGTCAACCGTGAGGCGCGTCAACAGGAACGTGCCCGCGACCACGAGGCTGGCACCAACCGTCACGACCTTGCGGAAACCGATCTTCAGCACGATGCGGGCACCGAACGCAGACCCGAAGACCATGGAAAGCAGCAAGGGCATGAGGATTCCCCCCGACCCCGTGGCCGACTTGTGCAGCACCGTTCGACCGTACAAAGGCAGGAAGGACAGCACGCCGAACATCGACATCCCGAGGAACATCGTGACGACAGCAGCTGCGCGCAGTGCCGGCACCCGGAAGAGGTTGAACGGGATCAACGGCTCGGCGGCGCGCCGTTCGACGACCACAAATCCGGCAAAGAGGACGGCGGCCGCCGTGAACGAGCCCACGATCTCGGGCGAGCCCCACGGGTACTCACGACCACCGGACTCCAGCGCGAACACGAGCGCGCCAGTCCACCCGAGCAACGTCATGACGCCGAGCCAATCGAACTGATGTCGTCGGCGATTCTGAAGCGGCTCCACCATCACGAAGTAGATGAGCCCGATCGTGATGAGGCCGACGGGAAGGTTCACGTAGAACACCCATCGCCACGACAGGTGGTCGGTGATGAACCCGCCGAGGAACGGCCCGAGAACTGACGAGAGCGCAAACACCGCGGCGTACACCGCCGCGACCTTCGCTCGCTGCTCCATCGTGTACAGGTCGGCACTGATCGTCTGCGCCACCGGGAGGATGCACCCCGCGCCGAGACCCTGCATCGCGCGGAAGAGCACGAGCTCGGTCATCGACTGCGACATGCCGCTGAGTGCGGAACCGAGCAGGAAGATGATCATCCCGGTCAGGAAGATCTTCTTGCGTCCGAACATGTCGGAGAGTCGGCCCCACAACGGGATGGTTGCGATCTCCGCCAGCAGGAAACCCGAGAACACCCACGCGTACGAGTCGATGCCCTTCAGATCGCCGACGATCGTGGGCATCGCCGTCGACACGATGGTGCCGTCGATCGAGGCAAGGAACATGCCCAAGATCACGGCGGCAGTGGTCAGCACGACGCGCTTCTTCGTGAGACGAGCCGCGTACTCGGTGACCGCGGGTACACCCGACGCGTAGCGCGCCGCGGCGGAGGTCGCTGGCGGGTTCACGTTGTCGCCCTGGTGAGACCGGGTGCCAGCAAGTGCGTGAACGCGTCGATGCGGACGACGATCGAAGGCGCGTCGCCGTGATTGAGGTAGTCGACGAACAACCCCCACAGCAGCGTGGCGATGCAGTCGGCTGCGACATCGAGATCGGCCGTCCGGGCCACGTCGTTCGAGCCCGACAGCACGAGCTTCCATCGGGC
>CAMDCC010000334.1 GCA_945889545.1 Bifidobacterium breve
TGCTCGAGGATCACGGCAGTTCGCGCCTGTACGGGGTAGGGCCCGTGGCATCCGAGATCACCGATCGGGTGACTCTCTCCGTGGAGGATCACCTCTGGGTCGTCACACCCTGACCCGACGCGCTCGACACGATCACTGTTCACGAAGCACCATCAATCAGTGACTCCCACTGACCCGTACTACCGACGCGACCTCGCGCTCGTGCTCGAACTTGGGTGCGGGAGCGGGTTGCTGACGAGGTATCTCGTCGACGCCGGCCATCGGGTGGTCGCCACCGACGCGTCGCCGGCGATGCTCGACTTGGCCCGCGAGACAGTTCCCGATGCCGAGGAGATCAGCCAGCTCGTGCTGCCGGATGATCCGTTACCAGCAGCCGATGCGATCGTGGCGCTGTTCTCCGCCGACGCCGGATCGATTCGTCCGCGACATGACGACGTTCGTGCGCAACGACGACGGCACGTGGCGCCGCGACGACGAGCACCACGACAACGTGCTCATCGACACGTCACGCGTACCGGCGTTGCTCGCCGAGCACGGTGTGGACGCGAAGGTGGGCCGGTCGTTCGGGTCGGAGGAGCTCCCCATCGGGCTGCACACGATCATCGGCCACAAGCCTGCATGAAGGTGTCGCAACCCTTCAGGGCCTGAGGACCTTCCTCATCTCGCCGTTCACCAACGTGATCTTCGCCCCTTGTTCGTCGGTGACCGCCCACACCCCGGGAACCGGCTCGCCCTGAGCGTTGAAGAGGATCAACCCGGCGCCGTCGGGGCTGGCGCCGATCTTCGCTCGCACCTCGCCACCCGCGTCGCGCAGCCGGATCTGCCCCGTGCCGTCATCACCCACGTAGAGCTGCGCGACCACGGTGCCTTCGTCGTTCACGAGGTCGAACCCCGACGCCTCGAGGACGCCATCACGAGACTGCGCCCCGCTCGGCTGCGCGCCGACGATGCCGAACCATGCCGCGGCGACGAGCCCGACGTTGATGATCGTGACTCCGAACAGGACCTTGTAGGACTTCATCGATCTCCTGTCAGGGGAGGAACGTGCCTCCGTTGGCGTTCACCGTCTCACCGATCAGATAGCTCGAGTCGTCGCTCGCCAAGAACAGCGCGATGTTGGCGATCTCCTCGGGTGTCGCGACCCGGCCGAGCGGCGCGTTGGCTACGGCACTTCGCCGAACGGTCTCCGCGTTGCGACGGAACATCGGCGTATCCACCCCGCCGGGCGCAATCGTGTTCACGCGGATACCGAGCGGTGCGAACTCGCGCGCCAGCGAACGGGTCAGCCCGATGACGCCGGCCTTCGAGGCGACGTAGTGCGGCATCCCCGCGACGCCAAGTTGAGCGGCGTTCGATGCCATCGTCACGATGACTCCGGAACGCTGCTCGACCATGTGTCGCAGGACGGCACGGCAGCAAAAGAAGGTGCCATCGAGGTTGACGGCGATCACGCGGCGCCATGAATCGTCGTCGAGCGACTCCGTGAGACCGAGCGCGGGGAGCGGTTCGCCCGCGGTGCGCGCCTTCGACTGTGCGACGCTCGCGTCGTAGAGGCGCTGCTTCCACGCTTCGCCGACGTCCAGGCCCGCGCAGTGCACAAGCACATCGATCCGGTCGAACTCGGCGACGACGTTGGCCACGGCGGCGTCGACCATTGGTGCATCGCTGACGTCGACCGCGACGGCCATCGCATCGGGCAAGGCGGCCGCGACCGTCTGGGCTCCCTCGCCATCCGCATCGAGCACGGCGACCCGTGCACCTTCCGCCGCGAACAGCCGGGCGGTCGCGGCGCCGATCCCGGACCCGCCGCCAGTGACGATCGCCACCCGTCCGTCGAGCTTCATTTGGTCTCCATTGCGGGGCGTTCGAGCGGCCCGACTTCGACGTCGGCAGCGCCAGGAATCCGTTCGGCGAGCCAGTGTGCGAGCGCGCGGCGATCGTGTGCACCGGGGTCGTTGCTCGCCACGCGGGGACCCTAGCGAGCGTGCTTGAGTGGTGGCATCGCTGCCCGTCGTTCGCTGCCACCGCGCCGCCCGAGCGAGGACGACCTCGCGGGGTTGGTCGCCGCCCTCGGTCCGGACCTCACGGGAAAGGTGCATCTGGCGTATCGCCGCCGAACCGACCGGCGTTGGTGGCGACGGCGATACCCCGGCGGACGCGTGCCGGAATGGGACTACTGCTCGCTCTGCGGCCGCAAGGGACTTGTCCCCGCCGAAGCCTGGCGCAAAGTCGACTGTCGAGCGTGCGAGCAGTCCGTCGGCAACCGGCGAGCGCGGCTCGCCCGACACGCGGGAGCATGATGGCCAGATGATCGCCAATGGATAAGCACGAGGGCGCGATCGCATGGGTGACCGGAGCGGCAAGTGGCATTGGTCGCGCGGTCGCGCATCGGCTCGCTGAAGACGGTGCAACGCTCGGATTGCTCGATGTCGCGACTGAGGGCCTGACGGAGACTGCCCGTCAGCTCGACAGCACCGCGGTGGAATGCGACATCGCCGACGAGGGTTCCGTCGAAGCGGCGACGCGAGCGCTCGAGGAACGAACGGGTGCGCCGAGCATCCTGGTGAACGCGGCCGGCATATCGATGTCAGGCCTCGTCGCGGATCACGACGAGGCGTCGTGGCATCGCGTGCTCGACGTGAACCTCAGCGGTGCCTTCCACATGACGCGGGCGGTGCTGAGCGGCATGATCGAACGCCGAAACGGTCGGGTCGTGAACATCGCATCTGGTTCCGCCCTCCGAGTCTCGGCCGGGGCCGCCGCGTACGCGGCGTCGAAGGCCGGACTCATCGCCTTCACAAAGGCGGTCGCCGTCGAAGGTGCACCGTTCGGTGTCACCGCCAACGCCGTGGCTCCTGGTCTGGTCGACACCGCGATGACCCGTCGACTCATGCCTACCGACGATGCCCTCCTCGCCGCGGCAACCAGCTCACCGATCGCCAACCCGATGGGTGTGGTGCTGACCCCCGAGGACATTGCGCATGCGGTCGCGTTCTTGTGTCACCCAGCGTCCGGACGCATTACCGGACAGGTGCTGCATGTCAACGCAGGGGCCCTGATGCCGTGAACCTGACGCCGTGAACCCGACGCCGTGAACCCGAACCCATGAATATTGACGAGCT
>CAMDCC010000335.1 GCA_945889545.1 Bifidobacterium breve
TCCCGAACGGCGTACGCGAGTTCATGAGCCGTGACGATCTCTCCGACTCAGAGAAGACACAGATCGCCTGGGCAAACCCACATCGCCTCTACGGGCTGAGCTCTTGATCCCTTGACCTTGACCCTTGTGAAACCTTCGTTCGCTGGGCCGCCAGGCCCTTAGCGAACGGAGAAAAGGATGGGGAGGTGGTTGGGAGCCCTGAACGCCATGCCGCTGATGTGCACGTCTTCGGCGTCGGGGTCGAGTCGCAGGTTCGGGAGGCGGTCGAGCAGCGCGTTGATCACGACCGTCGTCTCCATGCGCGCGAGGTGCAACCCAAGACACATGTGCGGACCGAACGCGAACGCCATGTGCTGCTGCTGATCACGGAACATGTCGAAGTCGTCGGGGCGATCCCAGCGAGCCGGGTCGCGGTTCGCGCTCCCCATGCACACTTGCACCGGTGAGCCGGCGGGAATCGTGACGCCTTCAACCTCCATGTCGCGCGATGCCGTCCGCCCGATGCTCGGGAGCGGCGGCTCCCAGCGCAGGCCCTCTTCGATCGCCTGCGGCATCAGCTCACGATTCGCGCGCAACGCGTCGAGCTGGTCGGGATTGGTCAGCAACCCGAACATGAGGTTGCTCGACGACCGGTACGTGGTCTCGGCCCCAGCGGGAAGCAACAGCCGGAGGAACGCGATGATCTCGTCGTCGGTGAGGCGCACGCCGTCGAGCTCTGCCTCGACGAGCACGCTGATCACGTCGCCCTGCGGGTGCGCCCGTCGCTCCGTGATGATCGTCGTGAAGTACTCGTACAGCCACTGCGACGCCACGAGACCGCGATCGATGTTGTCGATGATGCTGATCAGCTCGACGGCCTTGGCATGGAACTGCGGCAGATCGTCCGAGGGAAGTCCGAGCATCGCGGCGATCACTTGGACCGGGAACGGGAAGAACAGCTCGCGCACCAGATCGGCGTTGCCGCGATCGACGAACGCGTCGATGTTGGCCGCAACCGTCGGCGTGACAATTTCGGCGTCCCAGCGTTCCATCGCCTTGCGTGTGAATGCTTGCTGGATGAGCGACCGGTATTGGTGGTGCTCAGGCTCGTCCATCTCGAGGATCGAGTGACCAAAGACGAGCCCGATGGTGTCGCCGTAGCCCGATGATGAGAACGTCTCGCCGTCCTTGAGCACCTGCTGCACCCCGGCGAACGAGAGCACCGAGTGCGGCACCACATCACCATCGCCGAGGAACGCCTCGTCCAGACCACCCTCGAGCCCGAAGCGTGCCGCCAGCGACCCGGCCTGCACCGGGCACTCGGCCCGCAACTCGTGAAACACCGGATGGATGTCGCGCACTTGACCCACGCCCGCCGCCTGGTCGAAAGCGGCGAACGGGTCGTAGTCGGGGTCGGACTGTTGGTCCTGGATGTCGGTCATGGCTCCATGCTGCCATCTTCGGCCCTCGCTAGCCTCACGCCGTGCCCGACAACCCTTCCCACCCATTGCTGTTCCAACCCCTCCAAGTAGGACCGGTCGAACTGCGCAACCGGGTCATCTGCGGCGCGCACTTCACGATGTTCAGCGAACCGAGCCCGGTCTGGGGCGAGCCCGGCTTCTACGGCCGGCGGTATGGCCGGTATCTGGCGGAACGAGCGGCCGGCGGCGTGGCCGCGGTGATCGCAGGCGAGACGGCCGTCTCCCCGAACACGGGCTACAAGATGGCCAACAACGCGAACGGCTGGGACGAGGACTGCATCCCGCACTACGAGTCACTCACCAGCCAGGTGCACGAGCACGGCGCGCTCGCCTTCATCCAGCTCACGCACTCCGGGGCGATGATGCTCGGCAACTGGTCGAAGCAGGTAGCGGTCGGCCCGTCGATGTCGCCCGACTACTTCGAGGCACCCAAGGAGATGGACGCCGCCGACATCGCCGAGGCGATCGGCTATCACGTGCGCTGCGCCCGCAACGCGGTGGCGGGCGGCTTCGACGGCATCGAGATCCAGAGCGCGCACGGCTACCTCCTGCACCAGTTCCTGTCGCCCAAGTTCAACTATCGGACCGACGCATACGGCGGCTCGCTCGAGAACCGCATGCGGTTTGGCGTCGACGTGATCAGCGCGGTGCGCGAGGCGGTCGGCCCCTCCGTGGCAGTGGGCATCCGACTCGCCGGTGACGACGAGCAGAGCCACGGTCAGCCGGGGTTGACCGCCGACGACTGCGCCGAGGTCGCGGCCCGGTACGTCGAGCTCGGCCTCGCCGACTACCTGAACGTGAGCGTCGGCATCGGCGGCATCGGCATGGTGCGCACCAATTACTCCCCTCATATGTTCGGGACCTACGCCGCGCAGAAGATCCGCGACCGCGTGCGCGACGAAACCCCGGTCTTTACGGTGCACCGCATCCTGACTCCCAACGAAGCCGAAGGCATCCTGGAACGCGGCGAGGCCGACGGCATCACGCTGGTGCGCGCGCTGATCGCCGACCCCGAATGGGTGAACAAGGCGCGTGATGGTCGGGGTGAGGAGATTCGCCGCTGCACCGGGATCAACCAATCGTGCTACGGCAACCTGCTCCAGTCGATGCCGATCAACTGCGTGCAGAACCCCGCGGTCGGCAGAGAAGACGAGTTAGGCCTCGGCACCCTCACGCCTGCTCTCGTGAAGAGGAAGGTGGTGGTGGTCGGCGGCGGGCCGGGCGGGATGGAAGCGGCGCACACGGCCGCGGCGCGTGGCCACAACGTCACGCTGCTCGAACGGTCCCCAGAATTGGGAGGAGCCCTCCGACTGGCAGCGACGCTGCCCGGCAGGGAAGAGATCTGGGAGATCGCGCGCTGGCGGATCGACGAGTGCACCCGCCAGGGCGTCGAGGTGCGCACTGGCGTCGAGGCCACCGTCGACGCCGTCCTCGCGCTCACTCCCGACGCGGTCGTGATCGCGACCGGCGGCACTCCCTCGAAGGTGGCGCGCTCCGCGTACCACCCGATGCCGGTTCCAGGATCGGAACAGGACTGGGTGCTCGACCACGTCGACGCGCTCCAGCGCCTGCTCGCTGATCCCAACTCCCTCGGCAACAAGGTGGTGCTGCTCGATGGTGTGGGCCACGCCCAAGCAATAGGCCTGGGCGAGAT
>CAMDCC010000336.1 GCA_945889545.1 Bifidobacterium breve
CAGCCGTGACGAGGTGCTCACGTACACCCAGGTGCTCGCCGGCGCCGGGAACGAGACGACCGGTCGGCTCATCGGGTGGTTGGCCAAGGTGCTCGCGGAGCACCCCGATCAGCGTCGGGAGCTGGTGGCGGACCGTTCGCTCATCCCGAACACCATCGAGGAGACATTGCGGTTCGAGCCGACGGGCCCGCACATCGCACGGTACGTGGCTCAGGATGTGGAGTACTACGGGCAGACCGTTCCGGCCGGCAGCGCGATGTTGCTCCTGATCGGATCAGCCAACCGCGACGAGCGGCGCTACGAGCACGCTGACCGATTCGACATCCGTCGAGATCTCGGTCAGCACCTCACGTTCGGTTACGGGCTCCACTTCTGCCTCGGTGCCGCGTTGGCGCGACTCGAGGGCCGGGTGGCACTCGACGAGCTGCTGAACCGGTTCCCGGAATGGGACGTCGACTACGACAACGCCAAGCTGTCGTCGACCTCCACCGTGCGGGGCTGGGAGTCGATGCCCGTTCTCGTTATGAGCTGACGCTGTAGTCGGTGGACTCGGCCAGGTCGGCGGCACTCTGCATGAGGCCGAGCACGATCGGCCCGAACGCATTGAGCTTCTCGTCGTCGCCCGCGCGCTGGAAGCCCTGTTCGAGCACGACCGCGAGCTTCCACTTGGCAAGCACGAGGTAGTAGTCGATGTCGTCGACCTGGCGACCCGAGACCTTGGAGTAGCGGGCGAGCATCTGGTCGAGCGACGGCATGCCCTGCATGTTGACGTAGCCGGACTCGGCCGCCTCGGGCGCGCTCGTGTCGTCGGGCCAGCTCTGCACCACCCACGCGAGGTCGATCTTCGGGTCGCCGACCGTTCCCATCTCCCAGTCGACGATCGCGGCGAGCTGAGCCGGGGCTCCGTTCTTGTACATGACGTTGGCGAACTGGTAGTCGCCGTGCATGATCCCGGGGATGTAATCGATCGGGCGGTGCGCTCGCAGCCACGCGGCGGCTTCGTCGAAGCCGGGGAGCTCGCGCCCCTTGATTCGGTCGAGGAATGCGGTCCAGCGGTCGACTTGGCGCTCGTGGAATCCGTCGGGCCGGCCGAGGTCCTGGAGCCCCTTCGCCTGCCAATCGACCTTCGAGAGCAACGCGGTGCCCTCCGCGAGCTGATACGCGAGGCCGGCGCGCGCCTCGAGGTCGGTGTCGAACGGCGCGGGCCACGCCCGATTCGGGGCACCGACCTTCGCCTCGTCGTCGTCTCGTCCCATGTTCATCGGCGACCAACCGTCGACGAGACCCATCAGGTAGAAGGAACGACCGAGCACGCTGGTGTCTTCGCACATCGCGACCGCGGCCGTGTGAGGCACGTCGGTACCGTCGAGCGCTTCGATGATGCGCCACTCGCGCAAGATGCCTTCGTCGCGCGTTGCCGGCGCTTCCGGGGGCGGGATCCGGATGACGCAGACGTCGTCGCCGCGTCGGATCTCGTAGATCTCGTTCTGACTCCCGCCCGCGAGGAAGCGATGTTCGATCGGCGCGCCCTTCCCAGGGAGGCCACGGTCGTCCATCCATGTGGCCAGCCGTTCGAAATCGATCATTGGTTCCCCACTTCGTGCTCGAGGAGGTCGGCGAACTTTGCTCGCGCGGCCTCCAGCTTCTTCGGAATCCACTCCGTCGGCCAGATGTCGTCGCTGGGCCGGTAGTCGTGCAAAACCTGGCGAGCCACCGTGACCTTGTGCACCTCGGTGGGGCCGTCGGCGAGACCCATCACGGCGGCGCCGTGGATCATCTGGAAGAACGGCATCTCGTTCGTCGTGCCGAGCGCGCCGTGCACCTGCATCGCGCGCCACGCAATGTCGTGCAGCACCGTGGGCATCACGACCTTCGCGGTCGCGATGTCCTTGCGAACCTTCTTGTAGTCGTTGTACTTGTCGATCTCCCACGCAGTGAACAGCACGAACAGCCGGAACTGGACGAGCTGGGCGTATGAGTCGGCGATGTAGCCCTGCACGAACTGCTTCTCGGCGAGCAGGCCGCCTTGCGTCTCCCGGCTGAGGGCGCGCTCGCACATCATGTCGAGGGCCTTCTGCGCGAAGCCGATCGTCCGCATCGCATGATGGATGCGGCCGCCACCGAGGCGCGTCTGTGCAATCGCGAACGCCTGGCCTTCGCCACCGAGGAGTGCTTCTTCCGGGACGCGCACGTCCTCGTAGTGGATGAGTGCGTGGGAGCCTTCGTTCAGCGGCTCTCCGTAGAGTCCGATGTTGCGGACGATGTTGACGCCGGGAGTGTCGGTTGGCACGAGGAACATCGACATGCCCTGGTAGGCGCTCACGTCAGGGTTCGTGACCACCATAACGATCAGGAACGATGCCGTCTTGGCGTTCGAGGAGAAGAACTTCCAACCGTTGATGACCCACTCGTCGCCGTCCTTGACGGCCTGGGTCTTGAACAATGTCGGATCGGCACCGGCGTGCGGTTCGGTCATCGAATAACACGAGAAGATCTCGCCATCGAGCAACGGTCGGAGGTACCGCTCCTTCTGCTCCGGCGTGCCGTAGTGGGCGATGATCTCGGCGTTGCCGGTGTCGGGCGCCTGGCAGCCGAACACGATCGGCGCCCACATCGACCGGCCGAGGATCTCGTTCAGCAGCGCGAGCTTGAGCTGGCCGTATCCCTGCCCACCGAGCTCGGGACCGAGGTGGGTTGCCCACAGATCTCGGCGCCGCACTTCCTCCTTCAAGGGGTCGACGATCTTGCGCCGCGTCTCGTCGAGCTGGGTGTACACGTCGTGCGGCCAGAGGAGGTCGAGCGGCTCGATCTCCTCGGTCACGAATGCGTTGACCCAGTCGAGCTTCTCTTGGAACTCAGGTTCGGTCTCGAAGTCCCACGACATGTGCAGGCTCCTCTCGTCGAGCGGGCGTCAGTCTGACGCGCCAGGACCAAACCGTGCGTCGGCGTGCTGGTCAAGGCGGGGGACCGCTCCCACGGCGCGGGTGGGCCAGCCGCGGAAGCTGATGGGGCCGTTCACGCTCGTGGTCGAGCCGCGCCCATCGGGATTCGGCACCTCCACCAAGCCGTCATT
>CAMDCC010000337.1 GCA_945889545.1 Bifidobacterium breve
CAGGTAGCGGGCGACTTCGTCGGGACTCAGACGGCGTTGACCGCGCAGCGTGCAGGTGACGCCGTACTCGTTCTCGAGCCCGAAGATGCGCCGTTCCACACCCCCATCGTACCGGGCGGGCAACCCGGCTCTGGTGCAGTCAGAGCGCAGTCAGGATGTGCGGATCATGTTCTGGAGATGGTCACGACGTCGTCACAGGCCTTCTCATCGGCGAAGGCACCAAGCAGGTCCTGGTCGTCGACTTCGGTAAATGGGTTGGTGTTTCCGACCTTCAGCAGCTTGATCGCGACCTGGAACGTCGAGATGTCGGCTTGGAAGGCCACGCCGTTCGGATCTGCGGCCGCGAACTTCTCGAGCGCGTCGGTGATCGGTGTGCGGTACTGAACGACTCCGGCCACGAAACCCTTCCCGACCTTCTTCCCGTGATCGATATCGGGGTACACCTTCTTCAGCTTCGCTACCACGCGGGTGAGCTCAGCAACGAGGTCATCGCCGAGAGCGATGACCTCGCTCTGGAAGGGGACCGGGTCGTCGAAGGTGCCGGTGTTGTAGGCGTCGATGAAGCCGTCGATCGCAGCTTCACGACGTGAGGTGTTGAGGCAGACGACCTTCGCGTACTTCTCGGTCGAGACCTTCTTGGCCTTGGCCGCAACCGACGCACCGGCGGCTCCGCTCGCGAGCATCGTGCCCGCCGCCACTGCCGCCAACACGCTCATGAACCGCCTCACCACTGTCCCCTCTCGACGTTGACCGCCTTTACCCCAACCCGACGAGACTGGGTCAGCCGGCGAGTACCGCGTCGAGCTCGGGGCCCTTGAGGCGTTGGAAGGCTCGGCGTGCGCGCGCACGGTCGAGGTACGCAACTTCGAGGGCGCCGGCGTTCAACGGCGCCTGGTCAGCGGGGGTCAGCGCCGCGGCGCCGAGTCGGACCGCAGTGGCGCGGTCGATCGGTGGCTTGTATGTGGCGCCCAGCGACTCGTGAACCTGTTCGGACAGTCCGCCGAGCACGGTAAAGCCCTCTTCGTCCATGACGGTGCCGTCGTAGAGGATGTGGAAGAGCTCGTCGTCGTCGGGCGTCTCCCCCAGCTGGGCCACGAGGATCTCGACCTCATAGGGCTTCATCTCGTGGGTGAAGATCTGGCCGAGCGTCTGCGCGTAGGCATTGGCGAGCGCGCGGGCGTTCACGTCTTCGCGTGCGAACGAATAGCCCTTCACGTCGGCTTGGCGCACGCCGGCGATGCGCAACATCTCGAACTCGTTGTACTTGCCGACCCCGGCAAACGCGATCCGGTCGTAGATCTCACTGATCTTGTACAGGGTGCGGGACGGGTTCTCGGCGACGATCACGATGCCGTCAGTGGCGCTGATGGCGACGAGGCTGCGCCCGCGGGCGATCCCCTTCCGGGCGTAGTCGGCCCGGTCCTTCATCACCTGCTCGGGCGACACGTAGAAGGGCATCGTCATAGTCCTGCGCCCTCCTCACGTCCGCCGAGCAGCGCTTCAGCGCGTGTCGCGATCTCGTCGTCGGAGACCGACGTGAACCCGTCGGTGTCGATCACCGCGACCGTTGGGAAGATGCGCCGGACGAGGTCGGGGCCGCCGGTGGCAGCGTCTTCGTCGGCCGCGGCGAACAGCGAACGCAGTGCGAGGTCGATCGCTTCGTCGCGCGTCATGTCGTCGCGCCAGGTGGCCTTGATCCAGTTGCGCGCGTGCACGCCGCCCGAGCCGTTCGTCTGGAAGTCGGCTTCCTCGTACTTCCCGCCGGTGACGTCGTAGCTGAACACGCGACCGATGCCGCGTCGCTCGTCGTAGCCGGCAAAGAGCGGAACGACGACGAGGCCCTGCATCGCGGCGGGAAGGTTGGCGCGCACCATGCCCCCGAGCTGGTTCGCCTTGCCGTCGAGCGAGAGCCCTTCGCCTTCGATCTTCTCGTAGTGCTCGAGCTGCACCTGGAACAGCTTCACGAGCTCGACGGCCGGACCTGCTGCACCAGCGATGCCAATGCCGGAGAAGTCGTCAGCTGCGAACACCTTCTCGATGCGACGGCTCGCGATCGACATGCCAGAGGTAGCGCGTCGGTCGCCGGCCATGATCACACCACTCGCGAACCGGATAGCGACCACCGTCGTGCCGTGCACTGTGTCGATGAGCGCACTCCCATGGTCAGGAGCACCCGACCCGGCCACGCCATGCGGCGCGAGCCGACGCAGCACATCCACAAACGACGGCCCAGGGTCCATCCCCCGCGCAAAGAACGGCAACGACGACTCGTTCACAAGAAAGCAGGCTAGCCGGACACCTTCACCAACAACCGTGCCCGAGCTATCGAAGCGTCACGCAACTCGCGGGCGTGCTCGGCGACGACTCCTGCATTGTCGAGATACATCGCCGCCGCTTGGAGGCGATCTTGATCGTCCGCGAACTGACCTAGCCCGCCGTTGCAGTTGAAGCACAGGATCCCGCGCACCGCGCCGGTCGCGTGATCGTGATCGACGTGCTCAGGATCGGGACGCCCGCACACGACGCACACGCCACCCTGCGCCGCGATCATCGCGTCGACCTCATCTGCGCCGATGCCGTAACGCCGCTTGAGGTGGTAATGCCGACTGCCTCCGTACAAGCGCTGTCGCGTCTCGTCGCTGCGGGCGTTATGGCAGGGCTTGCAATAGGGATGGCGCCCGTCGCGGGTGTTCTTGTTCCGCGGGAACTCTTCGGGCGGCTTGTACTGCTTACAGTCCGGACATCGCTTCACCGACCGGAAAGTATGAGGAGGGTGTGACACTCACGCAAAATCGGATGTCCGATTTGTCCTACTCTCCCCCTTTTTGTATGTAGCTTTTTACAAAATCCTCTGCATTGGTCTCGAGCACCTCGTCGATTTCGTCGAGCAGATCGTCGAGTTCGCCCTTGAGCTTCTCGCCGCGCTCGGTGGGGGCGGCGGTCTCTTCGGTCTCTTCGACCCGCTTCTCGGGGGCCGGCTTCTGACGACGCTGTTGCTCGGGCATGTGTCGAACGTACCCCCTCGGGCACCCCCAACTGGACCAGTTCCTAGATTTCTGGTCGCCTC
>CAMDCC010000338.1 GCA_945889545.1 Bifidobacterium breve
GACGGTGTGTACCGGCGTCGAGATGTTCCGCAAGCTCCTCGACGAGGGCCGCGCCGGCGACAACATCGGTGCGTTGCTCCGCGGTACCAAGAAGGAAGACGTGGAGCGCGGGCAGGTCCTGGCCAAGCCGGGATCGATCACCCCGCACACCGGGTTCGAGGCGCAGGTCTACGTGCTGACCAAGGAAGAGGGCGGGCGCCACACGCCGTTCTTCGGGAACTACCGGCCGCAGTTCTACTTCCGGACGACCGACGTGACGGGTTCCATCACGCTGCCCGAGGGCACCGAGATGGTGATGCCCGGCGACAACACCGAGATGAACGTCGAGCTCGGCGCGCCGATCGCCATGGAAGAGGGTCTCCGGTTCGCCATCCGTGAGGGTGGCCGTACCGTCGGCGCCGGTCGCGTCGTCAAGATCACGAACTGATGGCCGACTCGAAGGGTCAGAAGATCCGGATCCGGCTCAAGGCGTACGACCACGAGATCATCGATCAGTCGACGAAGAAGATCGTCGAGACGGTCTTGCGGACGCAGGCCAAGGTGCGCGGCCCCGTGCCGCTCCCCACCGAGATCCGGCGCTTCTGCGTCGTTCGGTCACCGCACGTCGACAAGGACTCCCGCGAGCACTTCGAGATGCGCATCCACAAGCGCCTCCTCGACATCGTGGAGCCCACCGGCAAGACCGTCGAGAGCCTCCAGCGCCTCGACCTCCCCGCCGGCGTCGACATCGAGATCAAGATCCAAACCGCCTGAGCTCGTAACCCGCTCCGGACCGGACGTCATCGGCGCCGGACACGGCCCGCGCATCCTCCGGAGCCCCTGCTCCGGCTCCTTCGTCGCCGTCGGGTCAACGACTCGGGTCTCCTCCGGGCGGGCCTCAAACGGTCCGGTCGCCGAAGCATCCGGTCCTGCGCTCGCACGACCTCGCCTCACCCACTAAAGCGTCACCTGCTTGATTCGTTGCGGGCGTCCTCTCGGTGGGCGGCCCGAACGAGCAGCACGATCGCGACGGTGGCGAGGACAGCTCCCACGATCACGGACGGCAGCAGCGCTAGTCCGATGAGGGCCGCGATGCCGGCTCCGAGCGCCCCTCCGATGGCCGGGATAACCAGCAACCCGTCGTCGACCCAAGCGAGGGCGTCGGTGACCCGCTCGAAGAGTGTGCGCTCGTCCGAATCGGGCATGCTCCCCCTCCTCCCAGCAAGTGACGCTGCATCGTGTTCGGCGCGACGCGGCGTTGGTCGCTCGATTCGCGGCTAGAGGTCGTTGAGGTCGAGGACTTTGCCGGTGGTCTTGGCCGCGCGTGCGAGGGGTTCGAGGTCGTTTGGGTCGGTGGTGACGATGTGGTCGCCCCTCCTGGCTGCGCTGGCGACGACGATGGCGTCGACTGCATCCTTGGTGCCAGCCTGACCACACAGGACTCCCGCCGCGAGGGCCAGTTCGGGGTCGAGGTACTCGAGGTCGCAACCCTTCAGTGCGCGTGCGAGGTTCGCATTCCTAGCGCCACGCCAGACTTGGGTGAGCACCACGGTGGGAACGGTCATTACCTCGAAGCGGACTTCCAGGTTCCGACTGAAGTCCCAGAACCGCACATCGCCGCGATCGGCAGCGATCAGGGCTCCGGCGTCGAGCGTGAAGGCAGTCATTCGGCACCTGCCCGCTTCAGCCAAGCGCTCACGCGGTCTTGCCCTTCCTGGGTGAGCTTGCCGTGCTCGGCTTCATGTTCCGCGATCGCCTGGCGACGTTCCTCCAGGAGGTAGGTGCGACCGAGCTCCTTGGCGATGAAGCCAGAGACTGACGTTCCTTCGTGTTCCGCGCCGCGCCGAACTGCTTCGGCCAGCTCAGCGGGGAGGGAGATCGTCAGCTTGGTCACGGGCACCTCTCGATCGTACTGCGGTATGACCAAGAGGGACCCCAGCTCTTTGGCCCTGTGACCGATGGGGCGAGCAAAGCCCCCATTAGCCACGGGGGCCTTGTGTGGCTTAGTATCTCGGGGCTTCGCCGGTGGGGCCTTTCCTCGCCCTGCTGGCATCTCCATCGAAGTCGTCCGGAAGTCTGATCAACCGACGTCCGCACGTGCTGCGCTCGCGCAGGACCGTGCGGCACAACCGAAATGCGCTCCGCCGGTCAACTGGCCGGGGGAGCGTTCGCGTCAGCGGAAGTACGAGAGAGATAGAGATGGCAGTCAAAGGGATCTTGGGCCGCAAAGTCGGCATGACCCAGATCTGGGACGCGGAGAACCGGGTGATCCCGGTGACTGTGATCCAGGCGGGGCCTTGTCGCGTTGTGCAGCTCAAGACGCCCGAACGCGATGGTTACGCCGCGGTGCAGCTCGCGTTCGGTGCAACGAAGCCGGCCCGGTTGAACAAGCCCCAGCTCGGTCATCTCAAGAAGGCCGACGCCGAGCCGGCGAAGACACTCGCCGAGCTGCGCGTCGACGATCTCTCTCCGTACCAAGTCGGACAGCTCATCGCCGCTGATGTGTTCGCGGCCGGCGAGCGTGTCGACGTCACCGGCATCAGCAAGGGCAAGGGTTTCGCCGGTGTCATGAAGCGACACAACTTCAAGGGTCAAGGCGCGAGCCACGGTAACCACAAGGCCCACCGCGTCCCTGGCGCGATCGGCGCGTGTGCAACGCCGGCACGCGTGTTCAAGGGCATGAAGATGCCGGGCCAGATGGGTGCAAAGAAGATCACCACGCTCAACCTCGAAGTCGTCGAAGGCGACGCCGAGCGCGGCCTGCTCCTCATCAAGGGATCCGTACCCGGTCCGGCCGGGAGCATCGTATTTGTGCGCAATGCGGTAAAGGGCGGACCGTCGTCGTTCCCAGCGCCGCGCGCGGAAGCCGAGCCCGAGATCGAGATCATCGAAGGCGAGGACGCGTCCGACGCCGAGGGAGCGGCCGCGGACTCCGATCACCAAGAAGTTGCTTCCCCGACCGCAGCGAACGAGGCCATAGAGGAGGAGGTGGCGTCGTGAAGCTCGACGTTGTGTCCGCCGCCGGTACGAAGGCCGGTACGGTCGACGCGCCCGACGCCCTTTTCGGCATCGAGCCGAACACC
>CAMDCC010000339.1 GCA_945889545.1 Bifidobacterium breve
CCCATGACCTGTCCCGATCTAGACATCGATGCGGCGAAGCTTCGAGACGTGTGCGGACGCTATGGGGTATCGACACTTGAGGTCTTCGGTTCAGTCGGTCGCGGTGAAGCAAGCCCTGAGAGCGACATCGACGTCCTCTACGAGCTTGCTCCTGGCGCCCGCCTCGGTTGGAACATCGAGACGCTCGCTGAAGAGCTGTCTGCGCTTCTGGGTCGGCGGGTGGATCTCATCTCGCGCAATTCGCTCCACGAGCGGTTGCGTGTCCGCGTTCTCGCCGAGGCGCGCCCGTTGTATGCGGCGTGACCTGCTCCTACTCGGGGAGATGATTGAGGCTGCTGAGCGCGCTCAGCAGCTCGTCGTTGGAGCCGATCTCGCCACGTTGACCGCGGACCTGCAGCGCCGGGAAGCCTTGCTCTGGAACTTCACCGTCCTCGGAGAGGCGGCAGCCCAGCTGGATGATCGCGTGATGGGGCGTTTTCCCGAAGTTCCTTGGTCGCGGCCAATCGGGCTACGCAACCGCATCGTCCATGGCTACTGGTCAATCGACATGGAGGTCCTGCACACGACGTCAACTGATCTCCTTCCGGGATTCGTCGAGCAGCTCCGCAGGGTCGTCGAAGCCTTGGGCGCCGACGAGGACGCCGACTGAGGGAGAAAGCGCAACCTTCCGGCGCTATTCGTCGGCCGGCAGCGGTGGTGCCGGGAGGCCGTCCAACCCCTCGTCGACTTCGATGCCGAAGGAGTTGAACGCCATCGCGAGGCACGTGTAGGTACCCACGATGAACGTCACTTCCATGAGCTGCTTCTCGTCGAGCTGCTCGGCCAATCGAGCCCAGGTCGCGTCGTCGATGCGATAGCCATCGATGAGCTGATCGGTTGCGGCCAGAAGGTCGGCTTCCAGTGGCATCCATGCCCCGTCATCGCTGCCTCGCCCGACGGCATCGATCTCTTCCATGGTGATGCCAATGCGTTGTGCCATGCGCACATGCTGTGCCCATTCGTAGGTGGACCGCGTCCGCCAGGCGACGCGCAGCACGATGAGCTCGAAGTTGCGCCGCCCCAGCAGCGGCGTCTTCATCATCGACGCGTTGTAGACGAGGAACGGACCGACGAGGCTTGGATTGCGCATCATGGTCCCGAGCACGTTGGGGAGCGGAGGCGCGTCGGGGGCGGTCGACAAGATGCTGGCGGCGACCTCATCACCGTACGCGGCCTGCAACGCCGCAATGGCGTCGTCTCCCCATTCGTCCTTCGGCAGCGGCGCGATCCGCGGGCCGCTGCTCACATGTATCGGCCTCCGTTGAGGTTGATCTGTTGACCCGTGATGTACCCGGCATCCTCGGAACAGAGGAACGCGCAGGCGGCGGCGATGTCCTCGGGTGTCCCGACCCGGCGCACCGGGATCATCTTGGCGATGACGTCCATGTCGGGAAGGTCGCCGCTCGCCTGCGCGCGACGGCTCATCGGTGTTTCGATTGCGCCGGGCGGGATCGTGTTGACGGTGATGCCGTGCGAGCCCAGTTCGGCCGCGAGCGCCTTCGTCAATCCGATTACGCCACCCTTCGACGCCACGTAGTGCGCCATGCCGCGGGCGCCCGGTGACTGCGCGCTCGACGAAGAGATCGTCACGATCCGACCCCAGTTGCCGGCGAGCATGTCGGGCACCGCAGCCTGAAGGCAGTGGAATGTGCCGGTGAGGTTCACGGCGATCATGCGGTCCCACTGCTCGCTGGTGAGGTCGATGAACTTCGCGAATCCGTCAAGCCCCGCGCTCGTCACCATGATGTCGACCGGTCCGAGCTCGGCGCGGACGCGTTCGAGCGCCGCATCGACCGCGGCGCGATCGGCGACGTCGACGCCCGCGGAGATCGCCTGTGCCCCGGTGGCCCGCACGTCGGTGGCCGCGCGCTCAGCGGCGTCGCCGTCGAGGTCGAGGATCGCGACGCGGTGCCCCTGCGCGGCAAGGCGGTGCGCGATCGCCAGTCCCATGCCTGACGCGCCACCCGTGACCACTGCGACGCGACTCATCGTTCCTCCACCCTCACACCCTCGGCGAACTGCCGGGTGAGTATGGACGAGGCCCAGGACGTGTGCAAGGCTGACTCTCTACAGACGAGAATCTCATTACCGGGAGACATTCGTGCAGTTCGGCTTGATGATTGGTCCCGAACGGGGCCGCTACGACGAGAAGGTCGCGAAGCTCGCGGCCGACGCCGCCGCCGCCGAAGCTGCCGGCTTCAACTCGATCTGGGTACCGCAGATCCCCGACGAGTTCGACGCGCTCACCGCGGTCGTGCTGATGGCGCAGGCGACAACGAGCATCGAGCTCGGGACGGCGGTGATGCCGATCCAGACGCGGCACCCCGTCGCCATGGCGCAGCAGGCGCTCTCGACGCAGATGGTGTGCGAGGGCAGGTTCACGCTTGGGCTCGGGCCGTCGCACCACTGGATCGTCGAGGACATGCTCGGGTTGAAGTACGAGAAGCCCGCGCGGCTTGTACGCGACTACATCGAGGTGCTCAACGCCGCGTTTGCCGGCCCGGCTCCGGTCGATGTCGAGAACGACAGCTTTCGCATCCACAACCCACTCGCCATCACCGACATGAGTCCGACGCCGATCCTGGTCGCCGCATTGGCACCGGTGATGCTGCGGGTCGCGGGGGAGCACGCGCAGGGGACCATCCTCTGGATGGCCGACGAACGCGCCATTGGTGACCACATCGCCCCGCGTATCACGAAGGCCGCCGAGGAAGCGGGGCGACCGAGCCCTCGGATCGTTGCCGGACTCCCGGTAGCGCTGTGCGCGAACGATGAAGTGGACGCCGCGAAGGCATGGTCCAACCAATCGCTTGGCCACGCCGAGTACTCACCAAATTACGAGCGCTTGCTCGAGCAGGGCGACGCCCGCGACGTAGGTGATCTGTTGGCCGCAGGCGACGAGTCCGCGGTCGTGGCGCGACTGCAGAGCTTCCGCGACGCCGGCGCGACCGACCTCTCATTCCGGATCGTCCCGATGGGTCCGAACCGCGAAGCGCGCATCGAGTCGCG
>CAMDCC010000340.1 GCA_945889545.1 Bifidobacterium breve
CTCCCCGGAGTTCGCTACAAGATCATCCGTGGTGCGCTCGACGCCGCCGGTGTGTCCGACCGCAAGCAAGCCCGCAGCCGCTACGGCGCGAAGAGGGACTCCTAATGCCTCGCAAGGGACCTGCTGCACGGCGCGATCTCCTGCCCGACCCGGTCTACCGGTCGGTCGTGGTCACGCAGCTCGTGAACAAGGTGCTCCAGCGCGGCAAGCGCTCGCTGGCCGAGAAGGTCGTGTACGACGCGCTCACCGACATCGAGGCGAAGACCGGCGGCGACCCCATCCCCACCCTGAAGCGCGCCGTCGAGAACGTGCGCCCGGCCCTGGAAGTCAGAAGCCGCAGAGTGGGTGGCGCGACCTACCAAGTCCCGGTGGAGGTCCGCCCAAGACGAGCGACCACGCTCGCAGTCAGATGGATCGTCGGCTACTCACGCCAACGTCGCGAGAAGACGATGGCAGAGCGTCTGTCGGCCGAGTTGCTCGACGCATCGAATGGTTTGGGTGCGGCGATGAAGCGCAAGGACGACTTGCAGAAGATGGCGGAGTCCAACAAAGCCTTCGCGCACTACCGCTGGTGATGCCTTTGATTCCCAACGCGCGGTCGGGTCCCTCCTAAACTTTCTGCCGTTCGTCCGAGTCCGGCCGGAACCTGCGGGACGAGGCCAGTCAGTCGCCGGTACGCCCCGCTGATCCTGCGGAGCCCCTGCTCCGGCTCCTTCGTCGCCGTCGGGTCTTCGACCCGGGTCTCCTCCGGGCGGGGCTAATCACCGGCGCCTGAGACCTCGCCCTCCGGCCCCGACCTCAGCCGATTGCAAGTGGGGGCAGCCCCAGCGAGTTCGGGTGCGACACCCACCGTTCGCGAACGCTCGTAAGCGAAAAGAAGAAGAGAAGAGAAGAGAAAGAACAGATGGCAACAAGCGAGAAAGAACTCAAAGGCAAGGGTGGCCCGTTGATTCGGGATACTCCTTTGGCGCGGGTGCGGAACATTGGGATTATGGCGCATATTGACGCTGGGAAGACCACTACTACTGAGCGGATCCTCTATTACACGGGGAAGACGTACAAGATCGGTGAGGTGCACGAGGGCGCGGCTGTGATGGACTGGATGGTCCAGGAGCAGGAGCGCGGGATCACGATCACGAGCGCAGCCACTACGTGCAAGTGGCGCGACGTGTGGATCAACATCATCGACACTCCTGGCCATGTCGACTTCACGGTCGAAGTGGAGCGGTCGTTGCGCGTGCTCGACGGTGCAGTGGCGGTGTTCGACGCGGTGGCTGGGGTGGAGCCGCAGACCGAGACGGTGTGGCGTCAGGCCAACCGGTACAACGTGCCGCGGATGTGCTTCATCAACAAGATGGACCGCGTCGGCGCCGACTTCTTCCGGTGCGTCGACATGATCAAGGACCGGCTCGATGCCACGGTCGCGCTCACGCAGCTGCCGATCGGTGTGGAGAGCGGGTTCAAGGGTGTTATCGACCTGCTCCAGATGAAGGCCCTCGTGTGGGACGAAGAGGGCATGGGCGAGACGTACGAGACGCTCGACATCCCGGCCGACATGCAGGCCGACGCCGAACACTGGCGCCACGAGCTTGTCGACGTGGTCAGCCACCACGACGAGGTCGTGCTCGAGAAGTACGTGGGCGACGAGGAGATCACGGCTGAGGACCTCCGTCGGGGCATCCGTACGGCCACCCTCCTCGACGAGATCGTGCCCGTGCTCTGCGGCTCGGCGTTCAAGAACAAGGGCGTGCAGACCCTCCTCGACGCCGTCGTCGACTATCTCCCGAGCCCGCTCGACATCACGGCCATCGTCGGCACCGACCTGAAGACGGGCGAGCCCATCGAGCGTCACGCCGACGACGCCGAGCCGTTCGCCGCGCTGGCTTTCAAGATCATGAGCGACCCCTACGTGGGCAAGCTCACCTATTTCCGCGTGTACTCCGGCAAGCTCTCCGCCGGCAGCCCGGTGCTGAACGCCGCGAAGGACAAGAAAGAGCGCATCGGGCGCATCCTCCAGATGCACGCCAACCACCGTGAAGACAAAGAGGGCGTGTTCGCGGGCGACATCGTGGCGGCCGTCGGGCTCAAGAGCACGAGCACCGGCGACACGCTGTGCGACCCGTCGCACCCGATCCTGCTCGAGCGCATGGAGTTCCCCGAGCCCGTCATCTCGGTCGCCGTCGAGCCCAAGACCAAGGTCGATCAGGACAAGCTCGGCCGTGCGCTCGCCGCGCTCTCGGAGGAAGACCCCACGTTCCAGGTGCGCACCGACGACGAGACGGGCCAGACGATCATCTCCGGTATGGGCGAGCTGCACCTCGACGTGCTCGTCGACCGCATGATGCGCGAGTTCGACGTGGTCGCCAACGTGGGGAAGCCCCAGGTCGCGTACCGCGAGACGATCACCGAGCCGGTGACCGAGATCGAGGAGCGCTACATCCGCCAGACGGGTGGTCGCGGCCAGTACGGCCACGTGATCATCAGCCTGGAGCCCACCGGCCCGGGTGGTGGGTACGAGTTCGTCGACAAGGTCAAGGGCGGCGATGTCCCCCGCGAGTACATCTCGGCGGTTGACGCCGGCATCCAGGAGGCGATGGAGGGCGGCGTGCTCGCCGGCTATGCCCTGGTCGATGTGCGGGCGATCCTCAACGGTGGGTCGTCCCACGACGTCGACTCGAGCGAGATGGCGTTCAAGATCGCCGGGTCCATCGCCTTCAAGAAGGCCGCCCGGATGGCCAAGCCGGCGCTGCTGGAACCGATCATGCAGGTCGAGGTGGTCACCCCCGAGGACTTCATGGGCGACGTGATCGGCGACCTGTCATCACGACGGGGCAAGGTCGAGGGCATGGAACAGCGAGGCACCTCACACGTGGTCAAGTCCCACGTGCCGCTTGCGGAGATGTTCGGCTACGCTACCGACCTCCGCTCGCGCACCCAAGGCCGCGCGACCTACACGATGCAGTTCGACTCGTACCAGCAGGTGCCGCAGTCGATCGCAGAAGAGATCACTGCTCGGGTGCGCGGCGAATAGCCGCCCCCTCTCA
>CAMDCC010000341.1 GCA_945889545.1 Bifidobacterium breve
CTCGAGCGCCAACGCGTGGAGATCGCGCAACAGTGCGTCGTCGGGGATCGCGGCGACGATCAGGAGTACCGCGTCGGCCCCAATTCCCCGGGTCTCGTACACCTGGTCGGGATCAATCGTGAAGTCCTTGCGAAGCACCGGCGTCGCCAATGTGGCCGCGCGCGCCTCCTGAAGATCACTCACCGCGCCACCGAAGAACGGGCGGTCGGTGAGCACCGACAGGCACGCGGCACCACCCCGCTCATACTCAGCGGCGAGCGCGCCAGCGTCGAGATCTGGAGCGAGGTCGCCCTTCGAGGGTGAACGCCGCTTGATCTCAGCGATCACCGCGAGCGTTCCGCCGTCACGCGCTCGTTCACGCAGATGTGCTTCGAAGCCACGCGTCGGCCCCGACTCGAGCGCGCCGCGCCGAATCGTTGCGCGCGTGGACGGCTGGTGGAGCACGGTCACCTCGTCGCGCTTGGTCGCCAGGATCTCGTCGAGCACACTCATCGCACTACGAGTGTGTCAGGAATCACCGGCCGCGCTCCGACCCTTCGTGGGAAGATGCGGCGTGGACCGGAGGCGCCTGTCGATCGGGTTGATGCTCAACATCTCGGTCATCGCCTTCGAAGCCCTGTCCGTCGCAACCATCGCGCCTCGTGTGGCGCGCGACCTCGGTGGGCTCGAGCTGTACGGCTGGACCTTCGCGGCGTTCATGCTCGCGAACCTCGTGAGCGTCGTCCTCGCCGGCCACGCGTCGGATCGCCATGGACCAGCCGGGCCGTTCTCGATCGGCCTCGTGGTGTTCATGGCCGGCCTCCTGATCTGTGGTCTCGCCCCCACGATGCCCGTGCTCGTAGCCGGGCGCGCGGTGCAAGGTCTGGGGGCGGGAGCGCTGGTCGCCACGGCCTACGTGGCGATCGGCCGCGCGTACAACGAGCACGAACGCGCCCGGCAGTTCGCGCTCCTCTCCACTGCCTGGGTCATCCCCGGGCTTGCGGCACCTGCGCTCGCCGGCGTGATCGCCGAAGAGGCCGGCTGGCGGTTCGTGTTCTTGGGACTCGCCGTGCTCCCGATCATCGCGGCATGGCTCGTCTTGCCCGTGATGCGCGGCCTTGGCGTCGGCACACAGCTCACCGAGGGCGTGTTGCCGATCGGGGCTGCGGTGCGACTCGCCACAGGAGCGGGGCTGGTCATCGGTGGTCTGGGTGCCGACGACCTCATCGTCGTCGTTCCTCTCGTGCTCGCCGGACTCGCCTTCGGCATCCCGGCGTACCGACACCTCACCCCCGACGGCACGCTGCGCGCCAGGAAAGGTATGCCGGCCGCCATCGCTGCGCGCGGCCTGGAGACGTTCGCGTTCTTCGGGGCCGACGCGTTCCTGGCCCTCACACTTGCAAGCGTGCGCGACCTCTCGGCCGTGGGGGTGGGCCTCGTGCTCACACCGGCCACGCTCACGTGGACCTGCGGCTCATGGCTGCAAGCACATCGCGCTGGGCGCTGGACGCGGCGCGCCATGGCGTCGTGGGGCGTGGGGCTCGTCGCAGTTGGGATCGCGCTCTCGGCGAGCGCGCTTCTCCGTGATGTGCCCGTGTGGGTCGCCGGCGTTGCGTGGGGCATCGCCGGCTTGGGGATGGGACTCTCGTACAGCACGGCGTCGACCACTGTGCTCTCCGAGGCCGACGAGGCCAGTCAGGGTGCCGCGGCTGCTGCGCTCCAGCTCAGCGACGGGCTCGGACAGGCACTGGGGACCGGGCTCGGTGGTGCAATCGTCGCGGTGGCGGTGGCAGGATCGGGCGGTCGGCGCGACGCTCTCGCAGTGGTGTTCGGTCTCATGTTCGTGGTCGCGCTGCTCAGCATCGTCACGGCACGGCGATTCCCCGACGACCCCGCGAGCTTGCGCGCCACCGCCGTACCATCCGATGCCTAGCGAACGGAAGTAGCGGAGTGGAAGCGGAGCAGTGGAGATGACCACAACTTTTCCTGACGGGTTCCTCTGGGGCACCGCAACCGCGGCACACCAGGTCGAGGGCGACAACTGGAACAGCGACTGGTGGGCATGGGAGCACACACCCGACACCGCGTGCGTCGCCCCGTCGGGTGACGCGTGTGACCACTACTGGCGCTACCCGCAAGATCTCGACCTCCTGGTGGAGCTCGGGTTCGAGGCCTATCGATTCTCGATCGAGTGGTCACGCATCGAACCGGAAGAAGGCGAGTGGTCGGGTGCACAGCTCGATCACTACGCGCGCATGCTCGACGCGTGCATCGAACGTGGCCTGCAACCCGTCGTGACGTTCCATCACTTCACCACACCGCGCTGGGCGGCTGCCGACGGTGGGTGGACCAACCCCGTCATCGCCGAACGGTTCGCCCGGTTCTGCGAGCATGCGGTCGCTGCGCTCGGCGACCGGATCGCGATGGCGTGCACGATCAACGAACCGAACATCGTTTCGCTCATGGGCTGGCTCATGGGTGCGTTCCCACCCGGGCACACGCAGGACCTCGACGGCTACGCCAAGGCAACCGAGCACCTCATCGCTGCGCATCGCCGCGCCTTCGACGTGCTCAAGGCGGGACCGGGAGACTTCCCGGTCGGCCTCACCCTCTCGATGAGCGATTGGTGGGCCGAGCCCGGGAGCGAGGAGTCGATGCAGCAGTTCCGCGCTCATCACGAAGACGTGTACCTCGAAGCGTGCCGCGACGACGACTTCTTCGGCGTGCAGGCGTACTCCCGCACGCGCGTGGATTCGACCGGCGTGACCGGCCCCGAACCGGGCGTCGAGGTGCTGCCGATGGGCTACGAGTACTGGCCCAGCGCGGCGGAAGCGGCGATCCGCCATGCCGTCGAGGTGACCGGCCTGCCGGTGTACGTGACCGAGAACGGGATCGGTACCGACGACGACGAGCAGCGTGTCCGCTTCCTCCACGACTCCTTGGCCGGTGTGGCCCGGACGATCGACGACGGCCTCGACGTGCGGGGCTTCTTCCACTGGTCGCTGATGGACAACTTCGAATGGGCCGAGGGCTACG